>CAJWWA010000053.1 GCA_913048495.1 uncultured Halieaceae bacterium | reverse complement strand
AATACTTACCGGCGCCGGCACGCTCAATGCTCAACCCAACATCACGCTGGGCCCCGCGCCCAAGCAAGAATCCGCGCCGGTGCGAGTCATCGTCAGCGGCAGTGGGCAGGTGAATTCGCAGCACACCATCTTTCGCACACCCGGCGCACCGGTCATCGTGCTGACCAGCGAACGGATTCTTGCCCGCCGGTTGAAGGAACTGAAGCAAGCCGCCGATGCCGTTTATGTCTGCGGCGCCAACAACGTGGATTTCGAGGCCGCCTTTGAATTCCTTCGCGAACATCACGGCGTGAAGCGCGTGCTCTGCGAAGGCGGCGGCCGGCTCAATGATTCCCTGCTCCGCGCCGGAGTGGTGGATGAGGTGAACCTCACAATCTGCCCGCTGATTCTCGGCGGTCAGGATGCGCCCACCATTGCCGACGGCATCGGTTTCGATCAGCTGGATGATGCCGCTCAATTCAAGCTGCACACGCGCAAACAGGTGGCAGACGAAATCTTCCTGACCTACCGCACCGTGCGAAACTCACAACGCCCCTAGCTCCACCTGCTGCACAGCATTCGAGGGTCCACCGAGAAACCGTCCGGCCATTTCGCTCACACGCTCCATCTCGTCAGTCACATGAATCCGCACGCACCCCTCTCCTTCGGTGGCCAACAGATGATGCCATTGCAATTCCCGCTGCACAAACGCCGCACACGTTTCAGCGGAATCCACCAGCGCCACCTCCGGTCCGGTCACGCGGGCGATGGATTCCTTGAGCAATGGATAATGTGTGCACCCCAATACCAGCGTATCCACGCCGCTTTCCAGCATGGGCATCAGATATTCCCGTAGCACGGCATCGGTCACCTCATGATCCAGCCACCCTTCCTCCACCAATGGGACCAGCAACGGACAGGCCCGACTGGTCACGCGCAGTTCGCTATTTAATTCGCCCACCAACCGCTCATAAGCACCGCTGCGAATGGTGGCCTGCGTACCGATCACGCCAATGTGCCCGTTGCGCGTGGCTTTGTTGGCGGCGATGGCCCCAGGCAAAATCACGCCGAAGGTGGGCAACGAAAAGCGTTCGCCCAATTCAGGCAACGCACTGGCACTGGCGCTGTTGCACGCCACCACCAACGCCTTGACGCCTTGCGCCACCAGAAAGGCGGCATCTTCGCAAGCAAAGCGCGTCACCGTTTCCGCGCTTTTGGTGCCGTACGGCACGCGGGCTGTGTCACCCAGATAGATGATGTGTTCGTGCGGAAACAGCCGCTGCATCTGCCGTACCACGGTCAATCCGCCGATCCCGGAATCAAAAACTCCAATAGGCTGGGCGGCAGGATTCATGGCCGTGAATGCTGCCGTCGCCCAACGGCCCGGCACAAGGCAAATGCCTTCACAACCGGCGTGACGGATGCCAAGGCTTGACCGGCGATTCCCGCTTCCTTAAATTGCTCGGCCTTAACCCCACTGGCCGGGCTTTTTGAGCTATGACTATGAGCGAATCTGCAAATTCCATCGACAAGGGCATGGCAGCCGTGGTGGCCGCGGACGCTCTCGCGCTGCCCTTCGCCGAAGGTGCTTTCGACGCCGTGATCATGAGCGAGGTGCTAGAGCACATCCCGGACTACCGCGCCGCCCTGGCCGAGGCGACCCGGGTGCTGCGCCCCGACGGGCTGCTCTGCGTGAGCGTACCGCGGGCCTGGCCGGAGCGCCTGTGCTGGCGCCTGAGCCGCGGCTACCACCAGGTGCCCGGCGGCCACCTGCGCATCTTCCGGCGCGAGGCGCTGGAGCGTGAAGTGACCGGCGCGGGCTACCGCTGCTACCACCGCCACGGCGCGCACGCGCTGCACGTGCCCTACTGGTGGCTGCAGTGCCTGTTCTGGCAGCACCGCGAGCGCAGCTGGCTGGTTCGCGCCTGGCACCGGCTGCTGGTCTGGGACATGCTGCAGGCGCCCTGGCTGACCCGCCGCCTCGAGAAGCTCCTCGATCCGTTCCTGGGCAAGAGCGTGGTGCTCTACTTCCGCCGCGAGGCCACCCCGTGAGCGGCCCCTACCTGAGCCCGGGCCTCTTCCCGCGCGACCTGTTGCGGCCGACGGTCCAGTTCATTCTCGACAGCCAGTGCGAGAGCGGCGAGATTCCCTGGTTCCCGGGCAACTACACCGATCCCTGGGATCACGTGGAAGCGGCCATGGGTCTCGCCATCGGCGGCGAGATCGAGGCCGCCGAGCGCGCCTATGCGTGGCTCGCGGCGCGGCAGCTGGAGGACGGCAGCTGGTGGGCCGCCTACCGTGGCGAGCTGCCGGACAACCTCGAACGCCGGGAGAGCAACTTCGTCGCCTACGCCGCCACCGGTGTCTGGCACCACTATCTCGTGACCGGCGATGACGATTTCCTGCTGCGCTACTGGCCGATGGTCGAGCGGGCGACGGGCTTCGTGCTGTCGCTGCAATCGGAACACGGCGAGATCGACTGGGCCGTGGACGCCGACGGGCGGCCGAAGGGCGATGCGCTGGTGACCGGCTGCAGCTCCATCTACAAGAGCCTCGAGTGCGCGATCAATATCGCCGTGACCCTCGGCCGGCCCCGCCCGGCCTGGCTCCGCGCCCGCGCGCGGCTGGGGGAGGCGCTGCGCCGGCGGCCGGAGCGCTTCGACCGCACCTGGGAAAGCAAGGCCCGTTTCTCCATGGACTGGTTCTACCCGGTCCTCACCGGGGCGGTGCAGGGTGCCGCGGCCCGCGCCCGGCTCGCCGCGCGCTGGGAGGCCTTCGTCGAGCCGGGGCTCGGCTGCCGCTGCGTGGTGGAGGAACCCTGGGTGACCGTGGCCGAGTCCTGCGAGCTGGTCATGGCCCTGCTCGCCGCCGGCGACCACGCCCGGGCGGTAGAGCTCTACAGCTGGCTGCACCAGTGGCGCGACGGCGACGGCGCCTACTGGACCGGCTACCAGTTCGTGGAAGACCTGCTCTGGCCCGCGGAGAAGCCAACCTGGACCGCCGGTGCCGTGCTGCTGGCCGCCGATGCGCTTACCGGACACACCGGCGCCTCGCGCCTGTTCACCTCGGTGGAGCTGCTGGGCGGCGCCGAGGCTCGCGAGAGCGCCCGGCCGCCGCGGCTGTAGCCGCCCTTCAGAGGCGCCGGAGAACCCGCAGGCTTTCCGTGGCGTCGATTTCCTCGAACAGTCCCGAGTCCAGCGCCAGCCGGCGCACGGCCGCCGGTGCCTGGCCGCCGCCGGCCGGGTCCGGGTAGACGTCGTGGATGGCGAGGACGCCGCCCCGGGCGACCTTCCCCGCCCAGGCGCGGTAGTCCGCCAGCGCCGCATCCAGGCTGTGCCCGCCGTCGATGAACACCAGCCCCGCGGGTCCCGGGAAGTGGCGCGCAAACAGCGTGCCCTCGGCTACCACGGGCAGCACGAAGGGCTCGAGGCCCGCGCCGGCCATGGTCCGGCGGAAGCTTCCGAAGGTGTCCACCGCGCCCGTGGCCGGGTCGAGGAGGGCGGGGTCGTGAAAGGCTTCGCCGGGCTGGTGTTCCTCGGAGCCGCGGTGGTGGTCCACGGCGAAGAGGGCGCCGCCGGCGTCGCGGCAGGCACAGCCCAGGTAGACGGTGGAGCGGCCGCAGTAGCTGCCGATCTCGACCAGGGGTCCCAGCGTGGCCGCCCGGCAGCCGTGGCGGTAGAGGGCCTCGCCCTCCTCCGGCGCTAAGAACCCGGGCACGCGCTCGATCGCCAGGGGCAGCTCGAGGCCCATGGGGGGCGCTACTCTTCTTCGCTGTCTTCCGAGGCCGTGGGCGGCGGCGGCTCGACCAGGGAGCTGTCCAGGCGATAGACGTCCTCGGGGCTCAGCAGGCCCGCCTGCTCTTTCAGCCGCAGCATGTTCAGGATGTAGTCGTAGCGGCTGTTGGCGTAGTCGCGCTGGGCGGCGAACAGCGTGTTCTGGGCGTTGAGCACGTCGACGACGTTGCGCGTGCCGACCTCGTAGCCGGCCTGGGTGGCGTCGAGGGCGCTCTTCGAGGAGACGATGCTCTGCTTGCGCGCCGCGACCTGGGCGACATCGCTGAGCACCGTCAGGTGCAGGGAGCGGGCCTCGGTCACCGTATTGCGAGACAGGTTGATGCGGTTCTCCCGCGCGGCGATGAACTCCTGGGCGGCGCGGCGGCGGTTGGCGCTGATGGCGCCGCCGGAGTAGAGCGGCAGGTTGACCTCGATGCCGAAGGCAGTGACATCGCGCTCCTGGTCCGGCGGGAAGTTGAAGATGCCGGCCGGGTCCTGGAAGCGCGAGCCGGTGGTCTCCGACTCGGAGTACTGCGCGGTGCCGCTGACGGTCGGGGCGTGGGCCAGCTTGCGCGCCTTGGCGTTCTGCCGCGCCGCTTCCTCGGCGTACTGGGCCGCCTGGAGGTTGAAGTTGTTCTCGAGGGCGAACTCGACCCACGCGTCGCGCTCGATCGGGTCCGGTTTTTTCGGTTCGAAGGCCTCGGCGAGCACTTCGAGGTTGTCGTGGCGCTTGCCGGTGAGCACGCTCAGGCGCTCCCGCGCCACGTCGAGGGCGTTCTCGTCGCGGATGCGCGTGACCTGCGCCAGGTCGTAGGCGGCCTGCGCCTCGTAGACGTCGGTAATGGCGATCAAGCCAACCTCGAAGCGCTGCCGGGTCTGCTCCAGCTGGCGCTCGAAGGCGCGCTCCTGGGCCTTGGACGCCTCGAGGTTGTCCTCGGCCCGCAGCACGCCGAGGTAGGCCTCGACGACGCGGACGATCAGGTTCTGCTGGTTGGCGGCGAAGGTGGCTTCCGCCTGCTTCGTCAGCTCCTTGCCGGACTGGAAGCTGAACCAGGCGGGGAGGTCGAAGATCGCCTGCGAGAGGGACACCTGGTAGGTATCGACATCCGTCTTGGTGTTGTCGAAGGTGTCGCCGATGATCGGCACACCGCCGTTGTCGAAGCCGATAATGCCGGGGCTCGTGGTCTCGACGTCCGAGTCCTGGTAGCTGTAGCCCGCGCTCACCTGGGGCAGCAGCGCCGACAGGGCCACCTTCTCATCCTCGAGGGAGGCGCGGTACTGTGCTTCCTCGGCCTTGAGCTGGGCGTCGTTCTCCAGGGCCAGCTCGTAGATGTCGGTGAGCGACTCGGCGCCGGCAGTCCCGCTGAGCAGGGCCAAAGCCAGGGCCAGGGGGGCCGCGCCAGGTAGTTTCATGCGAAGAATCCTGTGTCTTGTCAGTCGGGCTTGCCGCGGCACGAGTCTAACAGGGCGCCCGGCGACGGCGCAGGGGCGTGTGCAACAGTTAACAAAAAAAGAAGCCCCCGGCAGCAGTCGCCATCTTAGGTGTTACACTCGATGGATGCTACGGGTAGTGGGGCCGCTGGTCTCAGGAAGAACTCGCCCCGTCGTTTTCATGAGACACATCAGGAGGGACCGGCGCTGGCCATACGTCCGCAAAGAGAGCCCCGCCAGGGCCGGCCCCGGCAGGGCAGGCCCGGTAACGGGAAGCCCCGCTACAAGGTCGACCTGACCGCCCTGCACGCGCTGTGCGAGGCGAACTACGCGCGGCTGGTGCGGCTGTTCCCGGGCTACGAGGTGGCCAACCGCCGCGAGTTCCAGCTCGGCGACGAGCGCGTGCTCCTCGAGGTGCTCGAGCGCAGCCGCTACACCACCCACGTCCGCCTGCATTCCCTCGCCCACGTGGAGCGCTGGCTGGCGCCGCTGTGCATCGACGTGCGCGCCTACCACGATGCCGGCATGCTCGAGGTCATTTCCTTCCAGACCAGCGGCAGCGTGCGCGGCCGCTACAGCTACCCCAACCCCGCGATGCACCAGCAGGACGAGAAGAACCAGCAGAACCGCTTCCTCGCCGACTGGCTGGAGCACTGTCTCCAGCACGGCCTGGCGCCCCTGCCACGCGGCGTCGCCGAGCGCAGCTCAGAGGCCTGACGGGCCCGGGCATGTCGGTCGCCGCGGTGCCAGAACTCTCCATTTCCGATCCCGGCGGCACGGTGCAACTGGTCCAGGTGACCGACACCCACCTCTCGGCCACCGCCGGCGGGACCCTCATCGGCATGGACACGGACCGCTCCCTGCTCGCGGTGCTCGAGGCCCTGCGCAGCGCGCACCCGGCGCCGGATGCGCTGCTGGCGACCGGTGACCTCGCCGACGCCGGTGCGCCGGAGGCCTACCGGCGGCTGCTCGGCTACCTCGACGCCGTCACCCCCCGTCACTTCTGGCTGCCCGGCAACCACGACGACCGGTCGGCCATGGCCGCGGTCGCCGGCGAGGCGCGGATGCCGCGGGAGCTGCGCCTCGGCGCCTGGCAGGTGCTCATGCTGGATTCCCAGGTTCCCGGGAAGGTCGGCGGCCGGCTCGGCGACGAGGAACTCGCCCGCCTCGAGGCGGGGCTGTCGGCGGCCGCGGCGGCGGGTCTGTACACGCTGGTGTGCCTGCATCACCAGCCGGTGCCGGTGGGCTGCGCCTGGCTCGACGAGCAGCGCGTGGCCGACGCGGAGCGGCTCTTCGCTGTGCTCGGGCGTTTCCCCGGCGCCCGGGGCCTGCTCTGGGGCCACGTGCACCAGGCGCTGGAGCGCGATCGCGACGGCCTCAAGCTGTTCTGCACACCCTCGACCTGCGTCCAGTTCAAGCCCGGCCAGGCGGAATTCGCGGTGGATGACGCGGCGCCGGGCTTTCGCTGGCTGGCGCTGCACCCGGACGGCCGGATCGACAGCGCCGTGACCCGTGTCCCCGTGGACCTGCCGGTAGATCTCGAGTCCCGCGGGTACCAGTAGGCCGCTGTTGCCGATCATCGCGGTCCCGCGGGGCTTGTCCTCGTGTACAATCGCGCGGGTCGCCGCTGCGACGGTTCGCCGCTGCGACGCCCCCGTGACGCGCGCCCCGCAGCCAGCCGAGGAGCCATGAGCAACTACACCGCCGAAGACATCGAGGTCCTCACCGGGCTGGAGCCGGTGCGCAAGCGCCCCGGCATGTACACGGACACCAGCCGCCCTAATCATCTCGCCCAGGAAGTCATCGACAACAGCGTCGACGAGGCGCTCGCCGGCCATGCCAGTCGCATCGACGTGGTGCTGCACGCGGACGGCTCGGTGACCGTTGCCGACGACGGCCGCGGCATGCCGGTCGACACCCACCCGGGCGAGGGGCGCCCCGGGGTGGAAGTGATCCTCTGCACGCTGCACGCCGGCGGCAAGTTCTCGTCGAAGAACTACCAGTACAGCGGCGGGCTCCACGGCGTCGGCGTCTCCGTGGTCAACGCCCTGTCGAAGGAACTCGAGATCACCATCCGCCGCGACGGGCAGGTGCACCGCATGGCCTTCGCCGGCGGCGAGAAGACCCGCGACCTCGAGGTCATCGACAGCTGCGGCAAGCGCAACACCGGGACCAGCCTGCGTTTCCTGCCGGACGCGAAGTACTTCGACTCGGTGAATTTCTCCGTGCCCCGCCTGGTGCACGTGCTGCGCGCCAAGGCCGTGCTCTGCCCGGGCCTGCGCGTGCGCTTTACCGATGAGAAGAAGAACGAGAGCGAGGAGTGGTACTACGAGGACGGCCTCACGGACTACCTGGCCGACGCGACCATCGACTGGCCGGCCATCCCCGAGGAACCCTTCACCGGCAGCTTCTCCGGTGCCGGCGAAGCGGTGGACTGGGCCGTGCAGTGGCTGCCCGAGGGCGGCGAAGTGGTGGCCGAGTCCTACGTCAATCTCATCCCCACGCCCCAGGGCGGCACCCATGTGAACGGGCTGCGCAGCGGGCTGCTGGAGGCGATGCGCGAATTCTGCGAGCTGCGCAACCTGCTTCCGCGGGGCGTCAAGCTGACCCCGGAGGATATCTGGGAGCGCTGCTGCTACGTGTTGTCGAGCAAGCTCGAGGACCCGCAGTTCTCCGGCCAGACCAAGGAGCGGCTGTCGTCCCGGGAGGCGGCGGCGTTCGTGTCCGGCTGCGCCAAGGACGCGTTCAGCCTGTGGCTGAACCAGCACACCGGCGATGCCGAGCGGCTGGCGGAGCTTTGCATCAACAGCGCCCAGCGGCGGCTGCGCTCGGCAAAGAAAGTCGCCCGGAAGAAGGTCAGCGCCGGCCCGGCGCTGCCCGGCAAGCTGGCCGACTGCGCCAGCGAGGACACGGCGCGCAGCGAGCTGTTCCTGGTCGAGGGCGATTCCGCCGGCGGCTCCGCCAAGCAGGCCCGGGATCGCGAGTTCCAGGCGATCCTGCCGCTGCGCGGCAAGATCCTGAATACCTGGGAAGTGGATTCGCAGGAAATCCTCGCCTCGCAGGAAGTGCACAACATCTCCGTGGCGCTCGGCATCGACCCGGGCAGCGACGACCTCACCGGGCTGCGCTACGGCAAGGTCTGCATCCTCGCCGACGCGGATTCCGACGGGCTGCATATCGCGACGCTCATCTGCGCGCTCTTCGTGCGCCACTTCCGCCCGCTGGTCACCGCCGGCCACGTGTTCGTGGCCATGCCGCCCCTGTACCGCATCGACGTCGGCAAGGAGGTCTACTACGCCCTCGACGAGGGCGAGAAGCAGGGCGTCCTCGACCGCATCGCCGCCGAGGGCAAGCGCGGGAAAGTCAACGTGCAGCGCTTCAAGGGCCTCGGCGAGATGAACCCGCTGCAGCTGCGGGAAACCACCATGGACCCGGACACCCGCCGCCTGGTGCGACTGGTCGTGGACGCCGGCGACGAGACCAACAACCTCCTCGACATGCTGCTGGCCAAGAAGCGTTCTGCCGATCGCAGGCACTGGCTCGAGTCCAAGGGCGACCTGGCGGAAGTGCTGGCCTGAGGCCCCCGGGCCGCCCGCGCTAAGGCGGGTCAAGCCAACCCCTGACCCCCGCTCCTCCCGCTTTCTTTCCCGCCGGGAAGCACCCCCGCGCCGGCTGTCCTCGTGGGCACGGTAGAGAATTGAATCTTTTTTTAAACTTTCTTCAAATTCTGGAAAATCTGTTCTAGACTGAAATGACTCTCAAGATCAAAACCAATAATTGATAAGGAGGAGAGCATGTATCGAGCACCATCCGGTGACCACGATCCCGGCGTTCGCGGCGCGATGCTGGCCGACATCAACCAGATCGACTGGGTCCCCCTTGCCGAGGGCGTCAAGTTCAAGCTGTTGCGTTACTGCGAGGTCACCGGGGACTGGGTGCTCTACGTCCAGCTGCAGCCGGGCGTCAAGTTCGCCCGTCACAAGCACATCACGCCCGCCGAGTTCTTCATCACCAAGGGCGTCCTGAAGTTCGAGCGCGGTGAAGCCGGCGCCGGCGTCTACGGCTACGAGGAGATCGGTGAAATCCACGAAGAGGCCGGCGGCGACGAGGTCACCGAGTTTCTCTACATCGGCCACGGGCCGGTGTCCTACCTCGACGAGAACGACAACACGCTGTTTATCGGCGATCTCGCGTTCTTCAAGAGTGCCTGGGAAGGAGAGGTGCCGGAAAACATCGTCGACTGATTCCCGGGCCGGCGCGGACCCTTGCGGTGCGCGACGGCAGAGTGACTAAACCCCATAACGCATAACGAAGGGTGAATGAGCTATGACAAGAGTAATCCATGCCCCCGGCAAGTCCCTCAACCCGCTGCGCGCCGCGGTTGCGCTTGCGCTTGGCTCCTGCATTGCCGGCGGCGCGCTGGCCCAGGATGAATCCCCCAAGCTGGAAGAGGTCGTGGTCACCGGCACCAAGCGCGACGCATCGGTACAGGACGTACCGATCTCGATCTCCACGGTGACGGCCGATGAGCTGGCGCGCTCCAACTTCAATGACATCCGCGCCCTCGGGCAGAAGGCGCCGGGGCTCGTGCTGTCCAATCCCTCGGGCTTCAATGCCGCCGGCGGCGGTATGCGCGGCACCGGGACGAACATCATCCTGGTGACCCAGGATGCCCCGGTCAGTTTCCTCATCGACGAGTTTTCCCTGAGCCACGTGACCTCGCAATTCCTCAACCTGTTCGATATCGAGCAGGTCGAGATCTACCGCGGTCCCCAGGGAACGCTGTTCGGCAAGAATGCCACCGGCGGGGTCATCTCCCTGACCACCAAGCGCCCCGTGCAGGGAGAGACGAGCGGCGAGATCGACCTCACCTATGGTCAATACGACGCCAGCGGTGACCCCAACTACGGCAGCGTGAAGGCGGCGCTCAACCTCCCCATCACCGACACCCTGGCCTTCCGCCTGGCCGCTATCTACGACGAGGACGATGGCTATTACCGTAACGACAAGCGCACGGCGACCTTCCCGGACAACGTGCCGATCTGGGGGGCTTTCGGCATCCCCCAGGGTACGCCGACCGACCCGAGCCTCGACACCAACGTACTCGGTGATGGCAGTGCCATCGGTGGCAAGGACGTGCTTGCGGCAAAGGCCAAGCTGCTCTGGGAGCCCACTTCTAACTTCTCCGCCTTCTTTACTTACGAGTACGTGCGCGACAACTCCGACTCCCCACCCGGGGTGAACGAGAGCAGCGAGACCGACCTGCTGACGGCGCTCGGCTTTCCCGGCATCCAGTTCAACCCGGGAACCGATCCCTTCAGCACGCTGCTCACCAACAACGAGGGTATCGACATGCCCGACGGCCACCAGGTGGACGTCGATGGCTACTACCTGACCCTGGACTGGGGCACGGATTTCGGGACGTTCAAGTCGATCACCGGCTACCGCGAGGAAGACCAGCAGTTTCCGAGCACCTACACGGGTGAGGCGTTTATCACCCTGTTTGACTCGACCCGGGTGACCGGCCGCGAAACGCTCAGCCAGGAGTTTCGTTTCGTCTCGGACTTCGCGGGCCCGTTCAACTTTGTTACCGGTGCCAGCTACTACAAGGACGAGTTCGACTTCTTCTCTTTCTTCTCAGTCGGCCTGACCTCCCTGTTGCCGGCACCCGATCCGGAGACCGGCGGTTTCATCACCCCCGAGGGCTATGTGAGCCTCGATACCCGCGCGATCTACGACTACCAGTACCAGTTCACGACCCAGGATCGTGAGGAGTACGGGATCTACTGGGACGGCAGCTATGAGTTCAACAATCAGTGGTCCGTGAACTTCGGCCTGCGCTACACGGATGACACCAAGGAGTTCGATCGCGGTGTCGACGGTGGTGCACCGTGTAACCAGTTCACGGATCCGCGGGATGCGGTCACGGTGGACGGCGAGTGCCGGGACGCGCGGTCGCAATACCTGAGCCGCGCCGGGCTGACCCTGGATGATTACGACAACACGCTGCTGCTGCCGAAGAGCCAGTTCGGTACGCGGGTTACCGACAAGGACGACTGGACCCAGACGACCTATCGCTTCGTGGTCAACTACCAGCCCACGGATACCCAGCTGCTCTACCTGAGCTACGCAACCGGGTTCCTCTCCGGCGGCTTCTCGGAGACCTGTGCAACGGTGGAATTCTGCGCCTATGACGCGGAAACCAACACCAACATCGAGCTGGGCTGGAAGTCGGATCTCTTCGACAACCGTCTGCGCCTGAACGCCGCGCTTTACAACACCGTCTACGAAGACCTGCAACGCGCGGTCGTGGCTGCGTACACGGCGGCGGACGGTTCCTCGCAGCAGGAAACGGTCACGGTGAACACCGGTGAGTCCGAGCTCTGGGGTTTTGACCTCGAGGCGACCTGGCTTGCGACGGCCAACCTGCAGTTCCACGCTGCGATCAACTACATGGATCACGAGTACACCGAGGGCGTGCTGCCCGCGCTTCGCGGTACCGGTGAACCGACGCCGCTGGAGCAGTTCGACGTGCCGTTCTCCCCGGAATGGAAAGCCATGCTCAGCGCCGAGTACCGCACCCCGATCGCGCTCGGCGACCTGGTGTTCAATGCGAGCATGAACTACCAGGACGAAGCGGAGACGGACGTCTTCAACGGCGACCGTACGCAGATGGAGGAACGGACCCTGGTCGACGCGAGCGTCACGCTGGAGGAAAGCGGTGGCCGCTGGGCCGTGTCCGCCTTCGCTGCCAACATCACCGACGAGCAGTACCGCATCGCGGCGCTTCCGGTGGCGGGGCTCTGGAACTTCACCAACTACGGGGCGCCGCGCTCTTATGGCCTGCGGCTCCGCTACAACTTTGGCGCCGATTAAACGCTAGCCCGGGCGCCCGCCAGCCCCCGCGCGATAGCGGGCCGGGTCCTGGGGCTTCCCGGGCCGGTGTTCGCGGGGAGCTGGCGGGCGTTGGGGCCCCGGTGGGCCCCTGTTTTCAGGGTCGGCGCAGTTTGCACCAGCGGTGATGGAGGAATGGGAATGAACCTCGACGAAGCAGCGTTGCGACACGCTTACGAGACGATGCGCCTGATGCGCATCTTCGACGAGACGGGCCGCCGCGAGTTCCTGGCGGGCAACCTGCCCGGCTTCATCCACATGTACTGCGGCGAGGAGGCGATCGCGGCCGGTATCTGCGCCCATCTGACGGACGCGGACTACATCGCGAGCACGCACCGCGGCCACGGTCACTGCATCGCCAAGGGCTGCACCATCGAGGACATGGCGCTGGAGATTTTCTGCCGCAGGGACGGACTTTGCCGCGGCAAGGGCGGCTCCATGCACATCGCCGACCTCGAGAAGGGCATGCTCGGCGCAAATGCGATCGTCGGTGGTTCCGCCCCGCTGGCCGTCGGTGCGGCCCTGAAGATCAAGACGCGCGGCGACAGCAACGTCGCGGTGGCCTTCATTGGCGACGGCGCCTCCAACCAGGGCACGGTGTTCGAGGCCATGAACCTGGCGGTGGTGCTCAAGCTGCCGGCCATCTTCGCCTACGAGAACAACGGCTATGCGGAGATGACCGGGGTGGATTACCACTGCGGCAGCGGCGATATCGCCGCCCGCGCCGGGGCCTTCGGCATGCCGGCGCACAAGGTCGACGGCACGGATTACTTCGCGGTTCACGAGGCCATGGCGGCGGCCGTGGAGCATGCCCGTGCCGGCAAGGGCCCGGTCAGCATCGAGTGCGTGGCGCCGCGCTGGTACGGCCACTTCGAGGGCGACCCGCAGGCCTACCGCACCAAGGAGGAAATCGCGGAGCTCGAGCAGACGCGGGATCCGCTGACGCTTTTCCGCGAGCGGGTCATGGCGGAAAGCACGTTGACCGAGGCGGACTTTGCCGCGATCGACGCGGCGGTGAGCGAGCGCATCGAGGCGGCCATGGACGCCGCGCGGAAAGCGCCGCTCCCCGAACCGGCCGATCTGTACACGGACGTCTACGAAGTCTACGACTGACCCACCCGCAACAGGTACCGGCGGCGAAGACAGACAGCAGGAACTGGAGTTATGGCAAAGATCACCATGCGAGAGGCGATCAACCAGGCCATGCGCCTGGAGATGGCCCGGGACCCGGACGTCATCCTCATCGGCGAGGATGTCGCCGGCGGTCGCGGCTGCCCGGTCGACGACAAGGAGGCGGCCGGTGGTGTCATGGGCGTCAGCGCGGGCCTGTACGGCGAGTTCGGCGCCGCCCGCGTGATCGACACCCCGATCACCGAATCGGCCATCATGGGCGCCGCCGCCGGCGCGGCGCTCACGGGCCTGCGCCCTATCGCCGAACTGATGTTCGCCGACTTTTTCGGTGTCTGCTTCGACCAGGTCTACAACCAGGCGGCCAAGTTCCGCTACATGTTCGGTGGCCAGCACGGCGCGCCGATGGTGGTGCGGACCATGGTCGGCGCGGGCATGGGGGCCGGGCCGCAGCACTCGCAGGCGATCTACCCGATCTTCGCGCATATCCCCGGCCTCAAGGTGGTGCTGCCCTCGGGGGCCTACGATGCCAAGGGCCTGCTCATCCAGTCCATCCGGGACAATGACCCGGTGATGTTCTGCGAGCACAAGATGCTCTACGGCGAAGAGGAAGAGGTGCCGGAAGAGAGCTACCAGATCCCCCTGGGTGAGGCCCGCGTGGTCCGGGAAGGCAGCGACGTCACCGTGGTCGCCCTCGGGCGCATGGTTCACCTCGCGGTGGAAGCTGCCGGCGAGCTGGAAGAACAGGGCATCTCCGTTGCCGTGATCGACCCGCGGACCATCTCTCCCCTGGATGTCGACACGATCCTGGACAGCGTGGAGGAAACCGGGCGCGTGGTGGTGGTGGACGAGGCGACGCCCATCTGCTCCATGGCCTCCGAGATCGCCAGCATGATCGTCAGCGACGGTTTTTCCTCGCTGCGCGCGCCGATCAGGAAGGTCACTGCACCGCACACACCGGTACCCGCATCGCCGGTGCTCGAAGCCGGCTATGCCCCCACCGCTGCGAGCATTCGCGAAGCGGTGGAGGCCGTGTACAACTACCGCTGATCCCCTGCACGAGGAGAAACGACCATGGCTGACCTGACCGATCCCTACGCGCGCGGTGACATCGTTGTCCGTCTCAAGGACAAGGAATGGTACGACCTCGGCGGCGGCACGCGCTTCAAGCTGCTCCGGTGCAACCTGGAGACCGGCGAGTGGGTCATCTATGTACACATGCAGCCCGGTGCCACCTTTGCACCGCACCGTCACCTGAGCGATTCGGAGTACTACGTCACGCGCGGCGAACTGCTCTACGACGTGGGTTCGGCGCCGGAGGGCACCTACGGCTACGAGCCCCTGGGCTCGGTGCACCACGAAGCCCGCTGCGAGGTTGAAACCGAGATGCTGTTTTTCGGCCACGGCGCCGTGGTCTACACCGGCGAGCAGGGCGAGCTGCGCTTCATCCTTGACAGCGAGTTCCTCCGCGACGTGGCGTCGGGATCCGTCCTGGCGGATGTCAGCTAAGAACCGGCAGGGAACAGCGTAATGAGCAATGCAATCAGGGCCTTCACCATGCCCAAGTGGGGCATGGAGATGGACGAGGGAACGGTCCAGGAGTGGCTGGTAGCCGAGGGTGATGCGGTCGCCGCCGGCCAGGCCATCGTGCTGGTGGAGACGGACAAGATCGTCAACGAGGTCGAGGTCGACCACGCCGGTGTCGTCCGCCGCCTGGTGGCCGAGGCGGGGGAGAACTATCCCGTGGGAGCGCTGCTCGCGGTGATTGCCGATGCCGAGGTGCCCGATGCGGAGATCGATCGTTTCGTGGCCGGCGCGGCTGCCGAGGCCCGGCCCGGCGAAGCCCGCGCTGCCGATGCCGACGAGCCGCGGCGGACCGATAGCGGGAAGGCCGTAGATCGCGCCGTGTCTCCCAAGGGCCGCGAACTCGCCGAGCGCCTGGGCATTGCCCTGGACACGGTGACGGGCACCGGTCGCAAGGGCCGGATCACCCTGCAGGACGTGGAGCAGGTCGCCAAGCGCCAGGGCCTGCTCGATGCGGATGGCGACAGCTCGCCGGCCGAGCGCATCCAGCTGAGTGGCCGCCAGCGGACCGCTGCCCGCCGCCTGGCAAAGGCAAAGCAGGACATCCCCCACTTCTACCTCGACCGGAAGCTGGATGTAGAGCGCCTCGTTGCCTTCCGCGCCGAGCGCAAGGCGGCCGGCGAGGCCGCGACGATCAACGATTACCTGGTCCGTGCCTGCGCGGTGGCGCTGGGTCGCGTGCGGTCCTCGAGGTCAGATCGCACGAAGTACCATTCCTCGTGGAAGAGGATCAGGTCGTGGGCTCGTTGCTCTATGACAAGCTGACGGACGCGCCTGACAAGGTGTACGGTGCGCGGATCGGTTCTTCCTACCAGCGTCAGGGATTGGCGCTCAGTAAACACTTCAAACCGTTCGCCTGACCGGGCATCGGTATCGTTTCGAATACGAAAGGACGCGCCGTGGCAGACGCATTCATGGGACGTTCCGTCCCACGTCTCGAAGATCATCGTTTCCTTACAGGATCAGCCGTCTATGCTGATGATTTGAACGTCGCACGACAGGCGTGGGGCGTTGTTTTGAGGTCCTTGCATGCACATGCGGAGATCAAAAGCATCGACACGAGCGCTGCGCTCGAAATGCCGGGCGTTATTGCCGTATTCACCGAAGCGGATCTGGCCGCGGATGGCGTCGGACATCTCCCCTGCGGCGCGGAGTTGCCGCCCGAAGCCGGATTGTATGTGCCGCCGCGCCCCGCGTTGGCGCGCGACCGGGTTCGTTATGTCGGTGATCAGGTCGCATTTGTCGTGGCAGAAACGCAGGAAGCGGCTGCGGAAGCGGCCGAGCAGATCTTCGTCGACTATGGCTCCTTGCCCGCGGTTGTCGACGGCTATGCCGCGCTTGAAGAGGGCGCGCCGCAAGTATGGGACGGCGCT
>CAJWWA010000052.1 GCA_913048495.1 uncultured Halieaceae bacterium | reverse complement strand
CGCGGCGGAAGTTCGACGGGTCGTTGAAGCCCACCATGTAGGCGATGGTGGAGAGCGGCAGCCGCGTCTGCGTGAGGTGGCGGGTGGCGTGCTCCACCCGTACCCGGTCGAGCAGGGCCTGGAAGGACTCCCCCTCCCGGGCCAGCCGGCGCCGGTAGGTGCGCGGGCTCATGTTGAGCATGCGCGCCAGCTGCGGCATCTGCGGGTACTGGCCCTCCAGCTTGCGCAGCAGGCGCAGGGTCTGCTCGGCCACCGACGCATCGCCCTCGAGGTCCTGCAGCAGCCGGGTGCACTCCTGCTCGTAGAGCGCGCGCAGCGCCGGGTTGGAGGAGGGCAGTCGCGTGCGCAGCAGCGCGCGGTCGAAGCGGATGCGGCCGCGGGGCCGGTCGAAGTGAACGTGATCGCCAAACAGCGCCCGGTATTCGGCCTCGTGCGCGGGTGCCGCAAAGGGGAACTCCAGCTCCAGCACCAGTTCCTCGCGGCCGAGGAGGCCGCGCAGGGTGTTGCGCATGGCCGCCCCCATGAGCTCGAAGCCGAAGACCTCGAGGTTCGGATCGGGGATGGCCACGGTGGTGATCACGCACTCCCGGTCCGTCACCTCGTATTCGAGCTCCAGCGCGGGGGACAGCAGATGGTAGTAGCGCATGAAGAGGTCGATGACCTCCGCGAGGTCCTGGCAGGTCATGAAGGCCTGGCCGAGTACGGCGTGGGCGCTCAGGTTCAGCCGCTCGCCAAGGCGCAGCCCCAGCGCCGGATCGCCGGTGAGGCGGTGCGCGTTGCTGACAAGACGCACGAAGTCGCTCTGCGAGACCCGGGCACCGATACCGCTGATGCCGCTCTCGGCAAGCGTGGTGCCCTCGAGGATAGCCGCCTGCGGGTGCCCGCGCCCGGTGACCAGGTCTATGAGAATAAGAACGTAGGGTGCGGGGGTCGTGGGGGCTGCCATGGGGGTATTTGGCCACATATGACCCCATTGTGGCAACTGCGCACCTTGTTCGGGGGCGGTGGCGCTGGCCTGATAGGCGAAACGCCGATAACGATAGCAGGAGTCGCCCCATGAAAGTCGAATGGAAAGAGCAGTCCCCGCGCAAGATCCAGCAGTTCGCCCACGCCGATTACCCGCGGGAGAACCCCGATCTCGAGGATCTGCTGACCGCGAAGGATGTGGACCACATCGCCGAGATCTTCCAGACCCCGCTCACCGGGTCCTACAACTGGGACTACAAGGTACAGGACGACCGCATCAAGAAGCTCTACGACCTCGGCAAGCAGCTCAACTGGGACCCGGAGGTCGACATCGACTGGAACCGCCCGTGGCCCGACGAGGAACGCGCACCGGAGCTCATGAACCTGCACGAGTACCCGCCCTACCTCGCCATGGACGACAAGACCAAGGACGAGTTCTGGCTGCACATGAACGCCTGGAGCCTGTCCCAGTTCCTGCACGGCGAGCAGGGCGCGCTGCTGGTGGCCTCGCAGCTCTGCTCCTGCGCACCGACGCTGAACGCCAAGCTCTACGCCGGCTCGCAGACCTTCGATGAGGCCCGGCACGTCGAGGTGTTCAACAAGTACCTGCAGAAGCGTATCGGCGTCATGTACCCGATCAACACGCACCTGAAGAGCATCATCGACAAGATTCTCACGGACCCGCGCTGGGACATGAAGTTCATCGGCATGCAGATCGTCATCGAGGGCCTGGCGCTGTCCGCCTTCAACACGACCCGCGAGACCACGCCGGACCCGGTGCTCAAGGATGTCGTTTACCTGGTCACCCGGGATGAGGCGCGGCATGTCACCTTCGGCGTCAACTACCTCGAGGAATTCGTGAAGACCCTCACGGACGAGGAGCGCGAGGAGCGTGCCGAGTTTGCCTACCAGGCCTGCGTGGTCAGCCGCGAGCGGCTCGTGGCCACCGATGTATTCCGGCAGTTCGGCTGGGATGTCGAAGAGGCACGCAAGCAGGTGCTCGAGGGTTTCGTGATGTCCACCTTCCGCAATCTCCTGTTCCAGCGGGTGGTGCCGAACCTGAAGCGCATCGGCCTGCTCACGGACACCGTGCGGCCGAAGTTCGAGGAACTCGGCATTCTCGACTTCGAGAACCTGGCCACGGACGGCGACATCGACTGGGCCGCCCTGGAGCGTCCCCTCGACACGGAGGAGGCCCAGTCCCACGAGCAGAGCATGCTCGCGGCCTTCCACGCGGCGCACGAGGAGGAGCAGGCGGGGGGCGCGCAGGACGAGGTGGCCTGACGGCGATACGATCCACTCTACTAGTCTCTCGCAGCTTCTCGGGGCGGCTGCCGGAGGATGCCCCCAGCCTAGCCTAGCCTGGCCGGGTCGCTCCCCGATACACGCTTGGTGGGGGCATCCTCCAGCAGCCGCCCCTACCGCCCTCGCACCGGGGACGTGCAGCGAGTTACGCCGCGAAAACAAAAAAGGCCGACGCCCAGGCGCCGGCCTTTTTCGTGCTGTGCTGTGTGCGGTGAGGGACGGGCGCAGGGCCCGCCCGCTCAGGCGGCCAGGTTCTTGACCTGGGCGCTCAGGCGGCTCTTGTGCCGCGCTGCCTTGTTCTTGTGGATGATGCCCTTGTCGGCCATGCGGTCGATGACCGGAACGGCCTGCGTGTAGGCCTCGCGGGCTTTTTCCACGTCGCCGCTCTTGATCGCTGCGACAACGCCCTTGATCTTCGTGCGCACGAGCGAGCGCAGGCTGGCGTTGTGGGCGCGGCGCTTTTCCGCCTGGCGGGCGCGCTTGCGGGCTTGCGGTGAGTTGGCCACGGTGTGTCCTCTGAACTGTCAACTAAAAATCGGGAGCGCGGAGTATCCACAGGTGCGGTATCATTGTCAACCGGACGGATACGAGCACCCGGCGCCCGATTCCAGGCGCCGCCGCACCCCCGCAATACCGCTGTAGCACCAGGAGTACCCGATGCCGCTGAAGCCCGACAGCGTTCACATCTGGCGAACGCCGGACGGACACCATGACCTGCACTGGGAGACCAGCGACCCGTCGACCGCGGTCGAGGTCGAGCCCGTGGTTGCCGCGGCAGCGTGCGCCGCCGAGGCGCGGCCGCTGCCGCCGGGCAGCGCCGGCCGGATCCGGGTGACGGGGCTGCCCGCCGTGGGGCGGCACTATTTCCGCCTGCGCGACAGCTACGGTACGGAGGTCGTCGCGCCGGCCCGGGGGCTGGGCCTGCCCGGCGGGGTGAACTTCCGCGACTTCGGCGGTTACCGCGCCGCGGACGGTCGCCGCGTGCGCTGGGGCTACCTGTTCCGCTCCGGCAACCTGTCGCGGCTCTCCGGGGAAGCGCAGGGCATGTTTTCCTCGCTGGGCATCGACGTGGTCTGTGACTTCCGCCGGGAGGATGAGCAGGTGAGCGACCCGAGCCGGCTGCCCGCCGGCACCCGCTGCATCAATCTCGCCATCACACCCGGCAGCCAGGGCAGCGCGCTCTACGGCGGCCGCCACCGGCTCACCGGCGCGGAGGCCATGGCGGAAGCCATGCGCGACATCAACCGGGAGTTCGTGCGCTCGCAGAGTGAGCGCTACGCCGCGCTCTTCGGCCACCTGCTGGAGCCCGGCAACGAGCGCTTCCTGGTCCACTGCGCGGCGGGCAAGGACCGCACCGGCTTTGCTGCGGCGCTGGTCCTGTTCGCCCTGGGCGTGCCGCGGGAAACGGTGCTCGAGGACTACCTGCTCACCCGGCACTATTTCGACCCCTTCGGCGAACTGGCGCGGGTGCGGGAGAAGTACGACATGCACCACCTCGAGGACGAGGCGCTGCTGCCCATGCTGCAGGTGGACGAGAGCTATCTCGGCGCCGCGCTGGAGGCGATCGAAGCCGGGTACGGGTCGGTCGAGGCTTACCTGGAAAAAGCCCTCGGGGTGGGGCCGGCGGAACGGGCGGCGCTCGCCGCCCGCTACCTGGAAGAAGAAGGCTAGTTGTAAAAGGCTAGCCGAGGCCCAGGCCGAGCAGAAGGAGGCCGAGCACCGCGATGCCGACGCTCTGGCCGGCCTTGTCGAGGCGGAACAGGCCGTAGAGGTAGGCCAGGGGCGGCAGGAGGGTGGCGAAGAGGCCCCAGGCATAGTCCTCGCGCCAGGCGGTGATGAGCATGAGCACCCAGCTCACCAGCAGCAAGGCAGCGCCAAAGGTCGTCATTGCAGCACTCGCAGCGTCCATGGTTCCTCCGTGATGGACTTCGGGGTCTCTGAAGCGCGGCAAAGCCTACCAGAATGGGCCGCGGGCGCCAGTGTTTTCTCCACCCTGCCGGCAATGGCCGGTCCCTTCTGACGGATGACGCTGCGGGGCTTTTTCGTTAAGGTTAGGCGCTTTTTTTTCGAGGATATCCGCTTGAGCGAGCACGATCCCTACGCCGACATCAGGCCCTACCGCGATGACGAGGTCGCCCCGGTGCTCGCCCGGCTGCTCAAGGACCCGGAGCTGACCGGCGCCATCGCCGCGTTCCGCTTCGGCGGCCTGGCCCGGCTGCTGCCTTTTTTGCTCCGCCCGGCGGTGCGCTGGTACCTGAGGCGCCAGCTGCGCGGCGTGGAGACTATCCACGACCTCCAGCTCGTCATCCGCGGCTACATGGATACGATGATCGAGAACACGACCGCCGGCCTTACGGTTAGCGGCCTCGAGCAGCTCGATCCGGCCCGGGCCTGGCTCTTCGTGAGCAACCATCGCGACATTGCCATGGACCCGGCCTTCACTAACTATGCGCTCCACGTGAACGGCTACGACACGGTGCAGATCGCCATCGGCGACAACCTGCTCACCAAGCCCTGGGTGTCGGACCTCATGCGCCTGAACAAGAGTTTCATCGTGCGCCGCTCCGCCGCCGGCCCGCGGGAGCTGCTCGCCGCCTCCCGCCATCTCTCCGGGTACATCCGGCACGCACTCACCGAGCAGCACGCCAACGTGTGGATTGCCCAGCGCGAGGGACGTGCCAAGGACGGCATCGACCGCACGGAGCCCGCGGTGATCAAGATGCTGTCCCTGAGCCGGGACAAGGCCAGCGAGGACTTCGGCGATCACATCGCCAGCCTCGGCATCGTCCCGGTGGCCATCTCCTATGAAATCGACCCCTGCGACGCGCTCAAGGCCCGTGAGCTGGCGGAGCGCGCCCGCACGGGCGCCTACGAAAAGGGCGAGCAGGAAGACGTGGCCTCCATTGGCGTGGGCATCGCGGGGAGCAAGGGCCGGGTCCACGTCAGCTTCGGCACGCCCCTGGACCGGCGCTTCGACAGTGCCGCGGCGGTGGCCGCCGAGATCGACCGGCAGGTGCTGGCCGGGTTCCGGCTGCACCCGAGCAACCTGCAGGCTTACGAGATCCTCGAGGGTCGGCCGGCGCCCGCGAGCCTGCACTGCGAGGAGGGCTCCGTGTCGGCCGCCGCCTTCCGGGCGCGCATGGAGGCAATTCCCGCCGAGCATCGCCCCTACGCCCTGGCCATCTATGCCAACGCGGTGCGCAGCCAGCTCGCCCTGCGCGAGGCGGCCTGACGGGCTTGCTGAGCGAGGCCCTCAAGGACCGGATCCGTGACGCCTACAGCGCCACTGTCGCCGCGCGCAACCTGAGCCCGCGCCGGGGCCAGCGACAGATGATCGGTGCTGTCGCCCGCGCGCTGGCACGGCTTCCGGGCGACGGGAGCGCGCCTTCCGAACCGCCGATCTGCGTCGTCGAGGCGGGCACCGGCACCGGCAAGACACTCGCCTATGCGCTTGCGGCCATTCCCATCGCCCAGGACCGGGGCAAGCGCCTGGTGGTGGCCACCGCCACCGTGGCCCTGCAGGAACAGTTCGTGCACAAGGACCTGCCGGATATCGCCGCCGGCAGCGGCCTGGCCTTCACCGCGGCCCTCGCCAAGGGCCGGCGCCGCTACGTGTGCCTGAGCAAGCTCGACCGGCAGCTCGCGCAGGGACAGGACGCCTCGGCCGCCATCCCGCTCTACCCTGACGAGCTGCCCGCGGCCGGTGCCGGCGACGCGCTGCCGGTCTATGAGTCCATGATCGACGCCCTCGGCCGTGGCAGCTGGGATGGCGATCGGGACAGCTGGCCTGCAGCGCTGGACGAGCCGACCTGGCTGCCGGTCACCACGGACCACAACCAGTGCACCGGGCGGCGCTGTCCGAACGTGGGCCAGTGCAGCTTCTTCCGCGCCCGGGAGGCGCTGCAGGGTGCCGATATCGTGGTTGCGAACCACGACCTCGTGCTTGCGGACCTCGCCCTCGGCGGCGGCGCGATCCTGCCTGCCCCGGAGGACACCATCTACATCTTCGACGAGGGGCACCACCTGCCCGACAAGGCCCTCAACCATTTCTCGAGCTTCTGCCGCCTGCACAGCACCCGGCAGTGGCTGCGCGACAGCGCGCGCGGGCTCGCGGCAGGCGTGGCGGACATCGGCGGGGTCGCGGGCGTCGGCGCCCTCCTGGAGCAGCTGCCGGGCCAGCTGGAGGATCTTGCCGTTGGCCTCGAGGCGGCCGAGGACGCGGTGGCCGCGCTCCTCGCCGAGGAGGATGCGCGCACGGGCCGGGAGGCCGAGCGTCTGCGCTTTCCGCACGGGGTGGTGCCGGCGTCGCTCGTGCCCCTGGCCGGCACCCTGGCGGCGGGCTTCGGCCGCCTCGCGTCGAGCCTGGCCCGGCTGGAGGGTTACCTGGAGGACGAGCTCGAGAACGGCGACCGCGAGGCGGTCGAACCCTGGCACCTCGCCGTCGCCGGCATGCGCGGCCGCGCCGAGAACACCCTGGCGCTGTGGCAGGACTACGCGATGCCGGATCCGGAGGGCCCGCCGCCCCGGGCGCGCTGGATCAGCCGGGCCCGGGCCAGTGCCGGCGGCCCCGTGGGGCACGACCTCCTGTGCAGCCCCATCCTGGCGACGGACATCCTCGCCGAGCATCTCTGGCCCCGCGCCGCGGGCGTGGTGGTCACCTCGGCGACACTGACGGCCCTGCGCAGCTTCGACCGCTTCCGCCAGCGCAGCGGTGTGCCGGAGGACGCGATTTTCGAGGTGGTCGGCAGCCCCTTCGACTACACGCGGGCAATCCTGTCAGTCCCGGCCATGGCGGCGGACGGGGGCAACGCCGCGGCGCACACGGCAGAGCTCATCGAGCACCTTCCCCGGTGGCTGGACCCGAACGAGGCATCGCTGGTGCTGTTCGCGTCGCGGCGGCAGATGCTGGACGTGCGCGACGGCGTCGCCGACCGCCTCGGTGACCGGCTGCTGGTGCAGGACAGCCTCGGCAAGCAGGAGATCCTCCGGCGGCACCGGGAGGCGGTGGACGCGGGCCGGGGCAGCGTCATCTTGGGCCTGGCGAGCTTTGCCGAGGGCGTGGACCTGCCGGGCGACTACTGCCGGCACGTGGTCATCGCCAAGTTGCCCTTCGCCGTGCCCGACAGCCCCCTGGAAGCCGCGCTCGCTGAGTGGGTGGAGGACCGGGGCGGCAACGCCTTCATGGAGATCAGCGTGCCCGACGCGGCGCTGCGCCTGACCCAGGCCAGTGGCCGGCTGCTGCGCACCGAAGGCGATTGGGGCCGCATCACCCTCTGCGACCGGCGCGTGGTCACCCGGCGTTACGGCCGCGCGATTCTCGATTCCCTGCCGCCCTTCCGGCGCGAGGTCGTATAAAAAAACCGGCCGTGCGGGGCACGGCCGGTTTTGCAGGGGCGGTACGCCCGGCATCGCCGGGCGCTCGCAGGATCAGAAGTTGTAGGTCACTTCCGTGCCGTAGACGCGGCCCTTCGCCAGCGGCGAGAAGGTACCACCGAGCGGTACCGGGCCGAGGGCTTCCGGCAGCTGGGTGTCGCCACCGTGCTTCACGTCGTTGGCGAGGTTCCGCCCGTAGAGGGAGAAGACCCAGTGGCCGTCGTTGGAGTAGAAATCCAGGCCAGCGTCGAAGATCTCCTGGTCGAGAATGAAGCCCCGGTTGTTATCGGTCCAGGCCATCTCGTCGCGGTAGGCGTAGCTGAAGCGCGCCGTTGCCACGCCCCAGCTGCCGATCGGGATGTCGTAGTTCATCCCCACGCGCCAGGTCAGTTCCGGCGCCCGCGGCAGCTCGAGGTCCTCGTCCGCGCTGTTCAGTACGCCGTCCGAGTTCAGGTCGAAGTCCACGGAGTCGTACTCGGCATCCAGGTAGCCGATGGAGGCGAGCAGCAGCAGGTTGTCGGTCAGCCTGAAGGTGCCGTCGGCCTCGATGCCCATGATCGTTGCATCGGCGGTGTTCTGGATGATCTGCGCGACGCCGGATGCCGGGTCGGCGAGGTTCACTTCACGCTGCATGTCCTCGATTTCCGTGTAGAACACGGCGGCGTTCAGGCGGCCCCAGTCATGCGTGGACTTGTAGCCCAGCTCGAAGCTGTCCACCTGCTCCTCGTCGAAGGGGCCCGGCGAGAAGGCCGGGTTGGTGTTGCGCAGGTTGTAACCGCCGGAGCGGAAACCGCGGCTCCAGTGGCCGTAGACCTGGGAGCGGTCGTCGAGGAAGTAGGAGAAGCCGAGCTTCGGTGCGAAGGTGTCCCAGCTTTCGTCGTCGACGAAGTCCGCCGGGCAGGCCGGGCCGTTGACGAAATTACAGCGCGTGTCGGTGCCCGTCAGCGGGTTGGCGTAGACGGGGTTGCCGCCGTTGCCCAGCGTGGTGCCGAGGTCCAGGACGTTGGTGTTCACGTTCAGGGACGCGATCTCCGCGGACTTCTCCTCCGTGGTCCAGCGCGCGCCGGCGGTCAGCGTCAGCCGGTCCGTCAGCGCGTAGTCCACCGCCGCGAAGACGCCCATGGTCTCGACGTCATAGAAGCCGCCGCCGTCCTGGATCTGGAAGGCGACCGTGTCCGGCAGCACCAGCGCGCCGCCGGTAAGGGCGCCCGACAGCTGGTTGGTCAGGAAGCCCAGCAGGTTGCGGCGCTCGTGGTAGGCCATGTCGTTGTCGAACCAGTACACGCCGGTGGTGACATTCGCGTCGCCGAACTGGCCGTTGTAGCGCAGCTCGAGGCTGTTCTGCTCGGTGGTCAGATCCGCCGGGGAGTGGAACAGGGACACGGGCTGGGCATCGATGTCGCTGAGGCTGGAACTGTCAGAGTCCCGCCAGCCGTAGATGGCGGTGACCGTGCCGTCACCGAGGGCCACGTCCATGTTCAGCTCAGCCGTGAGGAAGTCGGTCTCGATGTCCTGGGAGCCGACGAGGTCATAGTTGGCGTCGAAGCTGTCGCGGTCCGCATTGAAAGGTGTGCCGTCGAGGCCGATGCCGTTGGTGTGGGACTGGGCCACGGGGCCGTCGCCGTCGATCTCCGTGTGCTCGTAGCGGACGACGAGCTCCATGCTGTCCGTCGGCGTCCACACGGCCGTACCGCGAACCATCTGCTGCTCCACGGCCTGCACGTCGCTGCCGTCGAACTGGTTCTCGTGCCAGCCCTCGTCATCGTTGAGGTAGGCCGTCAGGCGCAGGCCCAGGGTGTCGGTGACCGGGCCGCCGACAGCACCCATGAGGTAGCGGTTCAGGCCACCGTCGCCGCCGCCATCGATCGCCGCGCGCACCGTGGCGTCGAAGGTCTCGCCGGGCTTCTTGGTGTTCATGAGGATGGCGCCGCCGGTGACGTTGCGGCCGAAGAGAATGCCCTGCGGGCCGCGCAGCACCTCGATGCTCTCGAGGTCGAAGACGTCAAAGATGATGCCGTTGTTGACGCCGAGGTACACGCCGTTGACGAACACGCCCACGGTCGGGTCGATGCTCGGGATGGAGCTGTTGATGCCCAGGCCGCGGATGGAGAAGTTCGCCGTGCCGCGGGTGGTGCCGACGTCATCGAGGGCGACGTTGGGCATGCCCACGGAGAGGTTGGTGAGGTCACGGACCTTGAGGGCTTCGATCTGGTCGGCACCGAAGGCCGTGATGGCCAGCGGGACATCCTGGGAGCCTTCCTCCCGCTTCCGGGCGGTGACCACGACCTCTTCAAGGAGGGAGGCCGAGCCGACGCGGCGCTGGGGCTCCTGCGCCTGGGCATTGCTCGCCAGGCCACCGGCGGTGACCGCAACGGCGATCGCCAGGGGTGAGAGTAGGGCAGTCTTACGTGGGATCTCGGGGCGCATAAGATACATCCTGTCGCTATTACTATCGTTAGTAGACGCTGCGGTGATCCGGCGGCCGTTGTGCAGTGCACAACGCACGCCAAGCATCACTCGAACAGTAAACGAATTTTGACTCTGCGCCCATAAGTTTCAAGGCGTTAGGACGTGAATTTGACGGACGACTCAACAGTGGGGGTGGAGGAGAGTATGGAGCGGGTGATGGGAAGCGACGGGGCCGCCCAGGTCCACGTCACAGCTCAATGGAACGGTGAGAGCGGGCTTCAGCGTTTGAGGTTGGAGCGGGTGAACGGAACATCATCGTGTTCCCAACTCGTTGATTGATAACGAGTTTTCCGCACTCGGCGAACCGAGATGGACATAATTATGGACTGAAAAACCACGCTTGGTCAACGCGCGCTCCGAGCAAGTCCAGTGCGAGCCATGGACAGCCAGCAGTAGCCAATGTACCCGAGCGCTCAACGTCACGAGGCCGGTTCATCTCCCTTTGGCAGGAACTCCTCGCGGGCGCGCTGCAGAAACCGCTTCATGGGCTCAGAGGGTTCGGCGCTGCGGCGCAGCAGGTAGGTGGACAGCATGGGCGGCGTGCCGGCCAAGGGGCGAACGGTTATGTCGGGGCGGTTCAGGGTCTGCACCTGCGAGGCAATGGCGAAACCTAGGCCATAACCGGCACCGACCAGAGTCAGCATCACGCCTAGGCTCGTCACCTGATCTACCAGCTTGAGCGGCTTGGACGCACCTTGAAGCACCGCCTGGATCTGGTGGTGGCAGCCCGATCCCGCGTCCGGATGGCACAGTACCAACGGAAACTTCAAGGCTTCATCCAATGGCACTTCCGCGTGCGCCAACAAGGGGTGGCGCACGGGCACGATCACCGACAGAGGATCGGTCCACACGGGCTCGGCGACAAGGCCTTCGCTCACCGCGTCCGACAGCGCAAAACCGATGTCCAGCAGATCGTTGTGCAGGCCCTTGAGCTGCTGCGCGAAAGGCAGCTCGAAGACGCGAATCTCCAGTTCGGGCTCTTCCTCGCGGCTGCGCGCCAGCAAGGTGGCAATGTGGGGCTGCGCCAAGCTGTCGCAGATGGCGATGCGCAGATAACCCTGATAGCCCTGCGCCGCCGCCTTTGCGGCACTCACCGCCTGCTCCACGGTGGCCAGCACGCGCCGGCACTCACCGAGGAACACTTGACCGGCCCAGGTCAGTCGCGTCTGGTGCGCGCTGCGGTCGAACAACTGCACGCCGAGCGTGGCTTCGAGATTTCGCATTGCGCGCGACACAGGCGATTGTTCTACGCCAAGGCGCTCGGCCGCTCGCGCGAAATGCAGTTCTTCCGCGACCGCAACGAAATAGCGCAGTAGTCTGAGTTCCAATGCGGCCTCCTGTTTGCCTCGTTCCTGGCCTGCGTCCACCTCATGCGGATTGCGCCTCGCTTTCTCCTTCGATGATTGGCAAGAGGTTCCGGCGTTGCATGCTTGTAAGCGGCCGGCCATCCCACCTTGGCTAGGCATCGGTGTGGGATGCCGCTAGATTGGCTATGGGAGGTTCAGGATGCGCCGGGCACCGCTGAGCACTATCAGCGCAATGACTGCGCCAATCACGAGGTCAGGGTACGAGGAGCCCGTCCAAGCGACCAAAACACCAGCGACTATCACCCCCGCGTTTGCGATCACATCATTCGCAGAAAAAATGTAGCTTGCCGTCATGTGGGCGCCCCGATCCCGCTTCTTGGCGATCAGCACCAGGCAGGTGACGTTGGCGATCAATGCGACCAGCCCGATACTCATCATGAGCATGGACGCCGGCTCACTTCCCACAACTGCCCGCCGAACGACCTCCAAAAGCGCGCCAAGCGCAAGCACGACTTGCAACCAACCAGCGATGTGCGCTGCCTTCATCTTCAAGGCGGCGGCGCGGCCCACCGCATAGAGCGCCAGTCCGTAGACCGCCGCATCGGCGAACATGTCAAGCGAGTCCGCTATGAGACCTGTGGACTGGGCGATCAGGCCAACGATCAACTCAAAGACAAACATCGCACCGTTGATAGCGAGCAGCAGCTTTAAGGTCCGAGCCTCAGAGGCATTCCCCTCTGCGTCTGGGGCCGTAGACTCGTCGCTTTGCACGCTGTCCAACACTTGCGCGCCGAGGTTGAGAGGGATGAGACGGCCCAGCAGCTCTTGCGTACTTCCCCCATGCTGCACGGTGAGTACACGGTCCTTCAGATCGAAGTCCAGTGCCGCAACAGCCGACGCATCGGCCAGCGCCATCCGAATGAGATTCTCCTCCGACGGGCAATCCATCTTCGGCACGGAGAAACGCGTCTTCCACTGCCCGCCTTCGGTGCGCCTCTCGCTTGTCAGCAGAACCGCACCCAAGTTCAGGGGCGTCAGCTTCTGGGCGATCCTGGCGGGCTCGCCCGAGTGCACCACCCGGAGCTGCCGATGGGCCAGATCGAAGGTCATCGGCCCAACCCCGGTCAGACCACCCAGCGCCATGCGAATGAGGTTCTCCTCGGAGGGGCAGTCCATTCCCGGAACTGAAAATGTGCTCTCCACGGAAGCAATGGCGCTTGGGGCCTCGTCGACCGTCTGCGAATTGCAACTGCTCGAGCAGCTACTGCTTTGACATGTACTCATGTCCCGTATTAGAAACCCTCAAGTAGCTGTAGAGTCAAGCGGTAGGTAGGCAAATATGAAAATCGGTGAACTATCGTCATTGGCAGGGTGCTCCGTTCCCGCGGTGCGCTTTTATGAAGCAGAGGGCCTTCTGCAGGCGCCCCTGCGGGCCGCCAACAACTATCGGCAATATGGCCAACAGCATGTCGACAGGTTGGCCTTCATCGTTCGGTGCCGCTCGCTGGACATGTCGCACGACGATATCCGGGCTCTGCTGCAGTTGCAGGACGACCCCGCCATGTCCTGCGACGAGGTCAATGCCTTGCTAGACGATCAAATGCGCTTGGTAGAGCAGCGAATCGCCGAGTTGCAGGCGCTGCGCAAGCAACTGCGTGCCATCCGCAGTACCTGTGCGGGAGGGGTATGCGTTGGCGATTGCGGTGCACTTGAATCGCTGCGCAGCGCCACTGGGGCAAGCTGGCCAACCGTTCGCTGAGCGGAGCCTCAAATAACGACATTCAGCTCGGTGCGAACCAACGATGCGGTAGCAACTCGTGAACCAGGCTAACCCGTTGCGTCGGCAAGCGAGCCAAAACGTCCTTGAGATACGCATAGGGATCATGCCCATTGAGTCGTGCTGACTGGATGAGCGTCATGACGGCTGCTGCCCTCTGACCAGCTCGTAGGCTGCCCGCAAAGAGCCAGTTGTTGCGGCCAATGGCAATCGGCCGAATCTGGTTCTCGATCCAGTTGTTGTCCACGGGCAGCTGTCCGTCATCGACGAACCGGGTCAAAGCCTCCCAGCGCCGCAAGCTGTAGTCCAGCGCTTTGGCGCTTGCCGAGCCTTCCGGCACCTTCTGGCGTTGCAGCACCATCCACTGGTGCAAGGCATCAAGCAGCGGCTTCGTTTGTTGTTGCCGGATGGTTTGGCGCTGATCGGTCGCAATCTCCTTGACCTCACGCTCGATCTCGTAGACCCGCGCGAACTGCTGCAGCGCGACCTCGGCGATCTGGCTTTGGTTCGCCGCGTGCAAATCGAAGAACTTGCGCCGCGCGTGCGCCAGGCAGCCGACCTCGGTCACACCACTTGCGATCAAGGCCTTGTAGCCGCTGAAGTCGTCACAGGTGAGGCTGCCTCTCCAGTCGCCCAGGAAGCGCCGGGCGTGTTCGCCCGAGCGCGATTCGCAGAAGTCGTAGACGACCGCCTTGATGTTCTCGAAGGCGCCCGTGGCATAGGCCCATAGGTACGCCCGGTGCGCCTTGCCGTTGCCCGGCTTGAGCATGGACACCGGCGTCTCGTCGGCATGCAGCACGCGGCGCTGCAGCAGCTCTGTCCTCATGGCGTCAACCAGTGGCTGCAACTGCACGCCACACGAGCCCACCCATTGCGCCAGCGTGGAGCGGGGGATGGCTAGGCCGGCGCGGCCGAAGATCGCTTCCTGGCGGTACAGCGGCAGGTGGTCGGCGTACTTGGCCACCAGCACTTGCGCCAGTAGCCCAGTGGTAGGGCGCTGCGCCGAACATCAACGCGAATCGCACGCGACACGGGCGGCGAGCTGGTCTCGGTTGCTGGGAGCTGTTCAACTGGTGGAGGCAGATTCAGCGCAACGAACTCATTCCGGGGCGCTGGCAACAGGGAGTCTGCTTGCTCGCGCATCCAGCGATGAACGATGTTGGCGTTGATTCCGTGTGCAAGCGCTACGCCGGCCACTGACGCGCCGGAGACCTGGCATTCGGCCACGATCTGGCCTTTAAGTTCCGGGGAGTAGTAGTGCCGCTTGGGGCGCTGGGCGATCGTGTCGTTCGCCATAGTGTGCGTGATGTTCATCGTGCACACGATGCCTCGACACTGGGTCTATCTCAAGATGGGATTGCCGGACGCTTACGCATGCTTGCCTATTCGGATAGGCAGATCGCATCCGAAAATTACGGAGGTTGAGGCGGAACGCTACCTGGCCGAAGACCTGAGAACCTCAATCACCGCGACGCTGCACTACCGCCTGATCCACAGGTTCAGTTCAATCAATTCCCGGGTTGCAGCTCCACACGCACCTCGCGCGATTTGCCGGCCCGTTCCACTGACAAGACCACCACATCGCCGACCTTCCTGTCGTCTAGCCGCGCGAGCAGCTTGGCCACATCGTCCGTCGCCTTGCCATCAACATCGATGATGCGGTCGCCCGGCACGATGCCTTGCGGCGTGACTTCGACACCCGCGAGGCCGGCCTTGTGCGCTGCCGAACCAGGGGTAACACGCAACACGAACACGCCCTTGCTTCCGGTCAGTGCAAGCAGGCGCTGATTGAGCTGTTCGTCCACCTCAATGCCCAGCGCCGGACGGATGTACTTACCGGTCTTGATGAGTTGCGGGACTACGCGCATGACGGTGTCCACCGGCACGGCGAAACCAATCCCGGCCGAGGCGCCGGAGGGGCTATAGATCGCCGTGTTGATGCCGATGAGCCTTCCTGCCGAATCGAGCAGCGGCCCACCGGAGTTGCCAGGGTTGATGGCGGCGTCGGTCTGGATCAGGTGATCGATGGCCGGGCCGCCCGCTTCTCCGGGTAACGAGCGGTCGAGCGCGGAGACGATGCCGGTGGTGAGCGTCCAGTCCAGGCCGAAGGGGTTGCCGATAGCGAACACCTTCTGACCCACCTTGAGGTCGGCACTGGTGCCGACCGGCACGGCCGGCGGGCGCTTGAAACCGACGCCAATCTTGAGCACGGCGATGTCGTGCGCTGGGCTCGTCCCCACCAGCGCGGCCTGGTAGTCGCGGCCATCGGCGAGTTTGACCGTGGCTTCAGAAGCACCCTGGATGACGTGGAAGTTGGTGACGACGTGGCCGGCATCGTCCCAGATAAAGCCCGAACCGGTGCCGCGCGGCATGGAAAAGACATTGCGAGTCCAGACGTCGCGCACCAGCTGCGCGGTGGTGATGTAGACCACCGAAGCGCGCGATTCTTCGAACAGTTCGATGGTGGCTTTCTCGTCCGCCGCCAGATCGCCACGCGCCGTCACGGTGCGATCTGCCGCCTCGCGCGGACTGAACCAGGCCTCGATGGCGGGCAGGAACTGCCACACCAGCATGAGCGTGGCAATACAGGCGGTGATGAAGAGCCAGCGCCGGATGAAGGGGTCCGGTGCGGGGCGTGGGTACGGGTCGGGGTAGGCCATGAGAAGTCTCCTGTTGATAGGCAATCAGCGCCACAGCCCGCTCGGGTGCCAGCGCGGCGGGCGCGGCGTCACAGCGGATTCCGGCAAGAAATGGGGCGCGTGGAATGGCAACGCTGATGCTGGCCCAGGCGCCAACGTCAGTACGCGTGAGATGCGTTCTTGCGTGGCCGGATGCGTGCGCAACCAGAAGGGTTCGGGATTGCCCCATCCCGGCCACAACCAGGCGCGCCAGGAGCGGCTGACCCGCTCGATTTTCGCCAGCGCGGACGCCAGCCCCTGCGGGTCGCCCGTCAGTTCCGCCGCGAGGCGGTCAGCGTCGAACTCACGCACGCGAGACA
>CAJWWA010000051.1 GCA_913048495.1 uncultured Halieaceae bacterium | reverse complement strand
CTGCCTCGTCGGCAGGCGCCGGGGAGCCGCTGTACTGGGTCGCGCCCATGGATCCGTCCTACCGCCGCGACTCGCCCGGAAAGTCCCCCATGGGTATGGACCTGGTGCCCGTCTACGAGGAGGGCGCCGCGGAGGAACCGGCCGGTACGGTGCGCATTTCGCCCGCGGTGGAGAACAACCTCGGCGTGCGGTCCGCGACCGTTGAGCGGCGCGCGCTGCGGCCGACGCTGCGCACGGTGGGCTACGTGCGCTGGGACGAGGACCGGCTGACCCACGTGCACCCGCGGGTAGCGGGCTGGATCGAGGACCTGCATGTGAAGGCCGCAGGCGACCCCGTGCGCGCCGGCGAACCGCTTTATGCCCTGTACTCGCCGGACCTGGTTTCCGCCCAGGAGGAGCTGCTGCTGGCGCTGCGCGCCGATAACCGCGCGCTTGAGCGGGCGGCCAGGGACCGGCTGGCGGCGCTCAAGGTGCCGGCTTCGCTGGTGAAGGCGATCGAGAAGGATCGCGCGGTACGGCAGACAGTGACCTTCACCGCGGAGCACGACGGGATCGTTGACGAACTGGGCATCCGCGAGGGCTTCTACGTGGAGCCGGGCACGACGCTCATGGCCATCGGCGCGCTCGACAGCATCTGGGTCGAGGCCGAGGTGCTCGAGCGCCAGGCGGCGCAGGTCCGCGTGGGTATGCCGGTGCGCATGACCGCGGACTACTACCCCGGCCGGGAGTGGCACGGGCGCGTGGATTTCATCTACCCGTCCCTCGACCCGGTGACCCGGACGCTGCGCCTGCGCCTGCGCTTTGCCAATCCTGACAGTGCGCTCAGGCCCAACATGTTCACTCACGTGTCACTGGAAGCGCCTGCCGGGGAGGCGGTCGTCGCGGTACCGGCGGAGGCGGTGATCCGTACCGGGGCAGGGGACCGCGTGGTGCTCGCCCTCGGCGAGGGCCGCTTCCGTGCCGTGCCGGTCGAGCTCGGGGCGCACGGCGAGGAGTTCGTCGAAGTGCGGGCCGGTCTCGCCGCCGGCGATCGGGTGGTCACCTCCGCCCAGTTCCTGCTCGACTCGGAATCCAGCCGGCGGGCGGGCCTCGAGCGCCTGTCGGCGACCCCCGGGGAGATCGACGCGACCGACCACGGTGAGAGGGACCACGGCGGGATGGACCATGGGGCAATGGATCACGGTGAGATGGACCACAGCCGTCACGGGGAGGGCGCGCCGTGATCGCCGCCGTGATCCGCTGGTCGCTGCATAACCGCGTCCTGGTACTCCTCGCGACCCTGGCGCTCGTGCTGGCGGGAAGCTACGCCGTCTACCGCACGCCGGTCGATGCGATCCCGGACCTGTCCGACGTGCAGGTGATCGTGAAAACCCCCTATGCGGGCCAGGCGCCCCAGGTGGTGGAGGACCAGGTCACCTACCCGCTGACCACCGCGCTGCTCTCCGTGCCCGGTGCGCGCACGGTCCGCGGCTATTCCTTTTTCGGCGACTCCTACGTGTACGTCATCTTCGATGACGACACGGACCTCTACTGGGCCCGGGCCCGGGTGCTCGAGTACCTGAGCCAGGTGGCGCCGTCGCTCCCGGACGGGGCCCGCCCCCGGCTCGGGCCCGATGCGACCGGTGTGGGCTGGGTCTACCTCTACGCCCTGGTGGACAGAAGCGGCCGCCACGACCTCGCGGCCCTGCGCAGCCTGCAGGACTGGTTCCTCCGCTACGAGCTGCAGACCGTGCCCGGCGTCGCCGAGGTGGCGACCGTCGGCGGCATGGTCAAGCAGTACCAGGTCCGCGTGGACCCGCAGAAGCTGCGTGCCTACGGTCTTCCGCTGGCGCAGGTACAGGCGGCGATCCGCCGGGGCAACGGTGAACAGGGGGCGTCCGTGCTCGAACTCGCCGAGGCCGAGTACATGGTGACCACGAGCGGGTACATCGACAGCATCGAGGATCTCGCCGCCATCCCGCTCGGGGCGAGCGACGCGGGAACGCCGCTGCAGTTGCGCGACGTCGCCGAGGTCGGCCTCGGGCCGCAGCTGCGCCGCGGCGTCGCCGAGCTCGATGGCGAGGGCGAAGTGGTCGGCGGCATCGTGGTCATGCGCTACGGCGAGAACGCCCGCGCGACCATCGATGCCGTGAAAACGAAGCTCGAGACGCTTCGCGAGGGACTGCCGGATGGTGTGGAGCTGGTCACCGTCTACGACCGGTCCGGCCTGATTGACCGCGCCGTGGACAACCTGTGGCAGAAGCTGCTGGAAGAGTTCATCGTGGTTGCCCTCGTCTGCCTGTTGTTCCTGTTCCACCTGCGATCCTCGCTGGTGGCGGTGGCCAGCCTGCCGGTGGGCATCCTCGCCGCCTTCGTGGTGATGCACTGGCAGGGCATCAACGCCAATATCATGTCCCTGGGCGGGATCGCCATCGCCGTCGGGGCGATGATCGACGGCGCGATCGTGCTGGTCGAGAACCTGCATCGGCACGCGGAGCGCGAACCCCTGCACGCGGGCAATCGCTGGCAGGTGGTACAGGCGGCTGCCCTGGAGGTGGGCCCGGCGCTGTTCTTCAGCCTGCTGATTATCACCGTGAGCTTCCTGCCGGTGTTCACGCTGGAGGCACAGGAGGGGCGGCTGTTCGCGCCCCTGGCGTTCACGAAGACCTACGCCATGGCCGCCGCCGCCGCCCTGTCCGTCACCCTGGTGCCGGTGCTCCTCGGCTACTTCGTGCGCGGGCGCCTGCGGCCGGAAGCGCAGCATCCGGTGAACCGTGCCCTGGTGGCGGGCTACCGGCCGCTGTTACGCATGGTGCTGCGCTACCCGCGAACGACGGTCCTCGCCGCGCTGCTGCTGGTGGCGAGTGCCCTCTGGCCCCTGGGACGCCTCGGCAGCGAGTTCATCCCGCCGCTGGACGAGGGCGACCTCATGTACATGCCCACGACCTACCCGGCCCTCTCCATCGGCGAAGCGCGGCGCCTGTTGCAGCAGACGGACAAGCTCATCGCCACCGTGCCCGAGGTCGAGCGCGTCTTCGGCAAGGTCGGGCGCGCGGAAACGGCGACGGACCCGGCGCCGCTGACGATGATCGAGACCTTCATCCAGCTGCGCCCGCGCGATGAGTGGCGGCGGGGCATGACCACGGAAGGCCTCAAGGCCGAGCTCGATCGCCTGGTCAGGCTGCCCGGGGTGACCAACGCCTGGGTGATGCCCATCAAGACTCGGATCGACATGCTGGCTACCGGTATCAAGACCCCCGTGGGCATCAAGGTCTCCGGTCCCGTGCTCGGCGAGATCGAGGCCATTGGACGCCGGTTGGAGGCGATCCTGGAAGACCTGCCGGGAACGGCCTCGGTCTATGCCGAGCGTGTCGCCGGCGGGCGTTATCTTGCCGTGGACATCGATCGCGAACGCGCCGCGCGCTACGGCCTCAACATCGCCGACCTGCAGGATATCGTCGCGACGGCGGTCGGCGGCGCGGGCGTCGGCGAGGCCGTGGAGGGGCGCGAGCGCTATCCCATCAACCTGCGCTATCCCCAGCACTGGCGCGATTCGCCTGCACAGCTGGCGGAACTGCCGATCGTGACGGCCGCCGGGCGCCAGCTGGCCCTCGGCGATGTTGCAACGATCCGCATCGCCGAGGGACCGCCCGCTATCAAGAGCGAGAACGCGCGGCCGAGCGGCTGGACCTTCGTGGATATCGCGGGTATCGACGTGGGGCACTACGTGGCCGCCGCTCAGGAAGCCGTCGCCACGGAGCTCGACCTGCCCCCCGGCTATTCCCTGTCCTGGTCCGGCCAGTACGAGTACCTGGAGCGCGCGCGGGCGCGCCTCAAGCTGGTGGTGCCCCTGACCCTGGCGCTCATCGCGTTCCTGCTCTACCTGAATTTCCGCCGGGCGACGGAGGTGCTCGTCCTCCTCGGGACACTGCCCCTGGCCCTGGTCGGCAGCCTCTGGCTGCTCTACGCCCTGGGGTACAACCTGTCCGTGGCGGTGGGTGTGGGCTTTATCGCCCTGGCCGGCGTGGCTATCGAGACCGGCGTCATCATGCTCGTCTACCTGGACCAGTCCCTGGCGGACCGCGCGGACGCCGGGCCGCTGGACCGGGCGGCGCTGCGCGAGGCGGTGCTCGCCGGGGCGACCCGGCGCGTACGCCCGGTGCTCATGACGGCCTCGGCGACCACGCTCGGCCTGCTGCCGATACTCCTCGGCAGCGGCACGGGCAGCGAAGTGATGAGCCGCATCGCGGCGCCGATGGTCGGCGGCATGGTGAGTGCCACGGTGCTTACGCTGCTCGTGCTGCCGGCCGTTTTCCTGCTCTGGCGGGGGTGGCGCGACGATTGATTTTTCGAGCCGTGCAGCGGCAAGGAGGTAAACCATGGATGCATTCCTGACCCATTGGCATACCGCGGCGAGGACCAGCCTGGGCCTTTTCTGGATGGCCTTCTGGGCCTTCGGCCTCGGCTACCTGCTGAGCAGCATTATCCAGGTCTTCGTGAGCCGGGAGCGCATGCGGCGCAGCATGGGCAGGGCCGACGCGCGCAGCGTAGGGCTCGGTACGGTGTTCGGCTTCCTGTCGAGCTCCTGCTCTTTTGCCGCCCTGGCGACCACCCGCTCGCTGTTCGCGAAGGGCGCCGGGCTGGTGCCCGCGCTCGCGTTCCTGCTCGCATCGACCAACCTGGTGATCGAGCTCGGGATCGTCATCGGCGTGTTCCTGGGCTGGCAGTTCGTCGTGGGGGAATACGTCGGCGGTTTGCTGCTGATTCTGCTCATGTGGCTCGTCGTTCGCCTGACGCAGCGCTATGCGCCTGTCGCCACGGCGCGGGAACGTGCCCGGGCCGAGGAGGGCGATGACGGCAGCGACGCGGTGCCGGACTGGCGCCGGCTCCTGGTGAGTCGCGATGGCTGGCGCCAGGTGGCCAGCCGCTACGTGATGGAGTGGCACATGGTCTGGAAGGACGTGACCATCGGCTTCACGGTTGCCGGTATCATTGCGGCCTTCGTTCCCACGGCGTTCTTTGCAGCCCTGTTCCCTGGGGCGGGCTCCGCCGATGCGGGTTTCACGGACTTGCTGCTGCAGACGCTGGCAGGCCCCCTGGCCGCCTTTTTCACCTTCATCGGCTCCATGGGCAACATTCCCCTGGCCGCCGTGCTCTATGACAACGGCGTGAGCTTCGCCGGCATCATGGCCTTCATCTTCAGCGACCTCGTGGTACTGCCCGTGCTGCGCATCCAGGCCCGCTATTACGGCTGGCCCATGGCGCTCTATATCCTCGGCGTGTTCCTGCTGATCCTGGTCGCGACGGCCCTGTTGCTGCACTATGGCTTCGCGTTTGCAGGGATGCTGCCGCAGATGGGCGCCGCGGAGACGGTGACCGGGCGAACGTTCTTTGCACTGGATTACACCGCGGTCCTCAACGGGCTGTTCCTGCTGGCGAGCGGCGTCTTCCTCAGCTGGCACTGGCTCAGGCACGGCCCGCCGGGCGGTGGCGGCGGTCTGTCGGAGCACATCCTCTATGCCCTGGCCCTGCTCGCGCTGCTCTGGCTCGCCCTCGGTGCCAGCATGCCCCTGTGGAGCCCGGACCTGGCCTGAGTGGCTGTCAGCACCGTTTCAGCAGGTGCTTCACCCGTTCCCGCGCGAGGCCCTCCTCGCGCTTCAGGCCCCCGGCAATAACCCGCTTGGCCCGCTGCTCATAGCGCAGGTCGATCAGGTACAGGCCGGCGAGCCAGCGGTAGGCGGCGAGGCGCTGGAACACCGAGGGCGCCCGGGCCAGCTGGCAGAGGGCGACGAAACGCTCCTCCAGGGGCAGCTGGTCGAGCTTTTCCTCGACAGCCAGCAGCACTGGCGGCGCGGGCTCTGGTCCCTGCCAGAGGGCGGTGGGGTCCTGCGCGGCGGCGTCGCGCCGGGCTTCGCTGTCCTGGAGTTCGGGGGCCTTGTTCACGGTGCAGTACCTCCTTCGCTGACCGCCCGGAGCTTCTCCACCGGGTCGGCGAACTGGATCGGGGTGGTGAAGCCCCTGGGCTTGATGGCGAGAACCGGGGTCTCGGCGGCGGCGAGGATGGCCTCGGCGGTGGTGCCGATCAGCACGCCGGGCAGGGCGCTGGTGCCCACTGTGCCGAGCACGACCAGCGAGGTACGGGTTTTCCGCGCCAGGGCCGGGATGACGTCGACCGGCGCGCCGCGTTCGAGGTGGCACTCGAGGCTCACCGCGGGTTCACGGCAGCTCACGTCGCGGGTGAGGCGCTCGAACCAGCCGCGGTGGTCGTTTTCCTGGGCCGCCAGGTAGCTGTCGACCTCGGCAGGCGTCAGGCCTGCTCGGGGATGGTCCAGGAGTGTCTCGCCGTAGGGCTGCCAGGCGTGCACGAGGTGCAGAGTGGCACCGCGGGCGGCAGCGAGATCGCAGGCCGTAGCCGCGAGGTCACGTGCGAAGCGCTCGGCGGCGTCGGCCTGCGCGGTCACTTCGCGGTCGACGGCGAGCAGCAGGCTTTCGCTGTGTTCCGCCCGGTCGGGGTGTAGCGTCCAGACCGCCGCAGGGCACTTGCGCACGAGGTGCATGCCGGTGGGGTTTAGCGCAGCCCCCGGGCCGTCGGCGGCGGTTTCCGAGATATGCACCACGAGATCGAAGCCCTGCCGGGTGACCTGCTCGGTCACGGCGAGAAAGGGATTGCCGGTGAGCACCGCGTAGTCCAGGGGCACACGGCCCTGGTGCGGCGCGCACAGGCCGCGCAGGCGTTCGAAGGCGAGGCTCCAGTCCAGCGCCTTAAGGCGCGAGACGGCACCGCCGCTGTCGAGCGTCGGTGCGTGCGCGATCACGTCGCAGACGCTCAGCGCCGCCCCGGACTGCTCCGCGAAGGTGACAACCTCGGCAAGACAGTCGGCGTCGGCCGCCTCGGCATAGACGAGGATATTGCGGAAAACACTCACGCGGAAAGCCCCGCGAGGAGCAGGATGGCGAAGGCGGCCGCGGCGGCGAGCGGCGCCCGGGGCGGTGTCACGGCGCGCTCCGTGAGGGCCACCACCAGGAAAGCGGCAATCCACTGCCACGGGCCGGCGAGCCCGTCCGGGCCGGCGGCGAGCGCAACCGCCGCGGCGAGGGGCACGGCCCGCACGAGGGCACCGGCCCAGGCCTGGCGGGGTGCCTGCGGCGCGACCGGTTCCCGGTCCGCGCGCGCGAGCAGCGCCTGCCCCACCTCGCTGCGGGCCACGGCGCAGGCGGCGGCTGCGATCAGCTGCAGGACCGCGAGTGCCGGCAGCCCGAGGGCGAGGGCCGTGGCGGCCATGCCCGCGTGGGCCACGGTTGCGGGGCGAAGCCGGCCGGCAAAGCGGGGCGCGCCGGCCCGGGCCATGGCCAGCACGGCCAGCAGCGGCCCGGTGGCGAGGAGCAGGGGAGGCAGGCTGTGCAGGGCGGGTGCGAGGGTCATGGCGCCATCCTTGTCGTACCTTGTGAGTCGTCCCGTGTGATCGATGACGGCAGTATCCCGGTGCGGATATCTCAAGTAAAATAGATATATATTTGATTTTGATTCTATAATTAAGAACCTAGGGCAGACTGTTCTGTTTTTCTTAACGATCGAGTGGTTGTGTTTCCTTGCAGGGAGGTAGATCGTGCGTCTCAACTACCGGCATCTGTACTACTTCTGGCGTGTGGCCTCGGAGGGCAACCTCACCGCGGTTGCGAAGAAGCTGCACGTCTCCCAGTCGGCGCTGTCGTCGCAGATCCGCCAGCTCGAGGAGAGCACGGATACACAGCTGTTCGACCGCAGCGGCCGGCGCATGACCCTCACCGATGCGGGGCAGCGGGTCCTCGGCTACGCCAACGACATCTTTGCCAAGGGGGAGGAGTTGGAGTCGATGCTGCGCCACGGCATGGAGCCGGAGGCGCAGATGCTGCGCATCGGCATGCTGTCGACCCTGTCCCGGAACTTCATCGACCACCTGGTCACGCCGCTGCTGATCGACCGCAAGATCCGCTTTACGCTGCATGCGAACACCCTGGACGGGCTGCTCGATGGCCTGGCGCGACACCAGCTCGACGTGGCGCTGACCAACGGCGATGTGCGTGGGAGCGACGAGCAGCTGTGGCAGAGCCAGCTGCTGGCGAGCCAGCCGGTGTCCATCGTCGGGCCGCCGGAACTGCGCCCGGAGACGACCTTCCCGCACGGTTACGAGGGCAAGTACTGGGTGCTGCCCTCGCGGGACAGCGAGGTGCGCCGGGCCTTCGACGGCCTCTGCACGCTCTGGCAGTACGCGCCGGACATCCAGGCGGAGGCGGACGACATGGCCATGCTGCGCCTGCTGGCGCGCGACGGCGACGCGCTCGCGGTACTGCCCACGGTCGTGGTCCGCGACGAGATACAGCGCGGCCAGCTGGTGGAGTACATGACCCTGCCCAATGTCTTCGAGTACTTCTACGCGATCACGATCAAGCGCAGCTACGTGCCCACGGCCCTGCAGACACTGCTGGTGGATATCGGCCGGGTGGAGTGACGGGGTGCAGCCGTTGCGTCAACTGTCGATGACGATGATGTCCGCGGGCTGCTGCGCGCGCAGGATCTCCCGTATCTCCTGCGCGAGCTCCCGGAACAAGGCCCGGGCCGGGGATGACGAGCGCCAGGCCATGGCCTGGATCCGGGCGATGCTGTCGCCGTGCAGGTCCGTGACCCGCAGCTCGCTCTGGTCGTGGATTTCCGAGGCCACGTAGAGCGAGGGCAGGAACGCCATGCCGGTTCCCATCACTACCATGTGTCGAAGCGTGTCCAGGCTGGTGCCCTCGAAGTCCCGGCGCACGGTGGCGCCGAGACGCTCGCAGAGCTGCGCCACCTGGCGATGGAAATGGTGGTGCTCCTCGATACTCAGCACCTCCTCGCCGAGCAGGTCCTCGCGATTGATGCGCGCCTTGCCGGCGAGGTGGTGGTCGTTGGCCATCACCAGCTTCAGGGGCTCCCGGAACAGGGGCACGATCGTGAGCTGCCGGTCCGAGACCGGCAGCGGCGTGAAAATGAAGTCGTGCTGGTTGTTGCGCAGGCCCTCCTCGAGGTCCCTGGGCACGCTCTCGCGCACGTAGAGCCGCAGCCCGGCGTACTTGCGGTGCAGCGGGGGCAGGATGTGCGGCAGCAGGTAGGGCCCGAGGGTGGGGGGCACCCCCGTGCGATAGGTGACCACGGCGCCGCCGGAGAGCGTCGCGGCCCGGTCGACAAAACCCTGGAACTCTTCCAGCACCCGGTGGGCACTGCCCAGCAGCTCGCGGCCCTCCGGCGACAGCGCAGCCCCGCGCCGCGAGCGCTCGAACAACTGCAGGCCCAGGCCCGCTTCCAGCGCGGCAATCTGCGCGGTGAGCGCCGGCTGCGTGACACCGAGGCGGTCGGCGGCGCGGCGAAAACTCCCGGTCTCGGCGATCGCGGAAAGATAGCGCAGCTGTTTCAGGGACACCTTGTCCGGGTCCAGGGCGGCGCTGCGGGGCGCCGCAGGCTTGTCCGCCTGGGTCACGCTGTCGTCCTCCTGCCGCCGGCTTCCCGCCGGCAGCGATAAGGGAATCTTATCACGAAATCCGGTTAACCGACGTATGCCTTTCGCCGTTCGGCCCCTAAGGTTTCAGGGAACGACAGCAACAGCCGGTGCAGGGCACCGGTGAAACCAAACAGCGGAGGCAACAACATGGACCACGTGGTCGACGGTATTCTCAAGTTCAAGCGCGACGTCTTCCCCGATCACCGGGAACTCTTCGGCGAGCTCGCCACCGGGCAGAGCCCGGAAGTGCTGCTCGTCACCTGTGCCGATTCCCGGATCGACCCCAACCTGGTAACCCAGACCAAGCCCGGGGACCTGTTCATCTGCCGCAACGCCGGCAACATCGTCCCGCCGCACGTGAGCCAGGCCGGCGGCGTGACCGCGTCGATCGAGTACGCCGTCGCCGTACTCGGCGTCGAGCACATCGTCGTCTGCGGCCACACGGACTGCGGCGCCATGAAGGGCGCCCTGGCCACGGAGGCGCTCACGGACCTGCCGCACGTCAAGGAGTGGCTGGACCATGCCCGCAGCGCCGTCGAGGTGGTGCGCGCCCGGCACGGGCACTGCGGCCCCGAGCACCTGGACGAACTGACCCGGGAGAACGTGCTGCAGCAGATCCAGCACCTGCGCACGCACCCTGTGGTCGCCGCGCGGGTCCGCGCCGGCACATTGCAGCTGCACGGCTGGATCTACGATATCGAGACCGGTGAAGTGAGCTGCTACGAGGAAGAGACCGACCAATTCATGCCGATCGCGGAGCGCTACGAGCGCCTCGCGGCGCGGCAAGCGGCGGCGAGCGCCTGAGCGCTCCGGAGAAAGCAATGCGTTTCGAATTGAATAATCTGCGCGGCGATATCTACGGTGGTGTTACCGCCGGGGTCGTCGCCCTTCCCCTGGCGCTCGCCCTCGGCGTGGCCTCGGGACTCGGCCCGATTGCCGGTCTCTACGGCGCGATCTTCGTCGGCTTCTTCGCCGCGCTCTTCGGCGGCACGGCGTCGCAGATCTCCGGCCCCACGGGGCCGATGGTGGTCGTGGTGGCGGGCCTGGCGGCCAGTCTCTCGGGGCGCCCCGAGCTGATCTTCACGGCGATCTTTCTCGCGGGCGTAATCCAGATCGCCTTCGGAGCGCTGGGCTTCGGCAACTACATCCGGCTCGTGCCCTATCCGGTGGTGTCGGGCTTCATGAGCGGTATCGGCGCGATCATCATCATCCTGCAGGTCGGCCGCCTGATCGGCGGGGAGCCGCCCGGCGGCACGATTCCCGCACTGGTCTACATCCCGACGGCCGTTTCCGAGCTGAATCTCTCGGCGGCCGTGATCGGCGCCGCGGCCCTGGCCACGGTGTTCCTGTGGCCGGCGGCCTGGGGCAAGTACCTGCCGGGGCCGCTCGCCGCGCTGGTGCTCTGCACGCTGCTGGGCCTGACCATGCCGGCTGCGCCGGTGCTCGGTGACATTCCGAGCGCTCTGCCGAGCTTCCATATGCCGGTGCTTGAGATGGACGCCATGGTCATCGTACTCAAGGCCGCAGTCATTCTTGCTGCCCTCGGCGCCATCGACTCGCTGCTCACCTCCCTCGTCGCCGACAACATGACCCGGACGCGCCACAACTCCAACCGGGAGCTGGTGGGGCAGGGCATCGGCAACACCGTGGCCGGCCTTTTCGGTGCTCTCGCCGGCGCCGGCGCCACCATGCGCACGGTGGTCAACATCCGCACCGGCGGCCGCACCCGCCTGTCCGGCATGCTGCACGCCCTGCTGCTGCTGGCCGTCGTGCTCGGTCTCGGCCCGCTGGCGGCGAAGATCCCCCACGCGGCCCTGGCCGGTATCCTGGTCAAGGTCGGTTGGGACATCATCGACTGGCGCTACCTGAAGAATGCCCACCGCGGCCCGCGCTGGGACCTCGCCCTCATGGTGCTGGTCCTCGGTCTCACGGTCTTCGTCGACCTGATCACGGCGGTCGGTGTCGGCGTGGTGCTCGCAGCGCTTGCCTTCGTCCGCCAGGTCGCCGAGCAGCAGACCCGGGCGATCCGCGAGATGCAGTTCGAGCCGGATTCCGAGGAAGAGGCCGCGCTGCTGAAGCGGGCCCAGGGCCTGGTGCAGGTCTTCGACTTCGGCGGCCCGCTGAGCTTCGGAGCCGCGGCGGACCTTGGCCACCACGTGCGCGAACGCACCCGCAAGGGGCGCGGCGCGGCGGCCCTGGTCCTCGACTTCTCGAGCGTGCCCTTCATGGACGTGTCGGCCGCCCGCGCGGTAGAAACCATCGCCACCGACGCCACCGAGGCGGGGAAGCACGTCTACGTGACCGGGTTGCGCGAGGAAGTCGCCAGCGTGCTGGCCGGCCTCGACGCGGACCACCACCTGCCCACCGATACCCGCTTCACGCGGCGCATCGACGCGGTGCGCCAGGCGGTGGAAGACCTTGAGCGCGGCCGCATCGAAGCGGCGCCGAACGGCGTGGCGCCCGCGCCGGCCTGACCCTCTCTCGGGTGCACCGCACGCCGCTGCCGGGAGGCAGCGGCGTTTTTGTTTCAGGCCGGGGTTGCCGGCGCTACTGGCCCGCTGCGGTGCGCCGACGGGGCAGGAAGTGCGTGTCGATGCCCTGGTCACGCAGCTTGCTGTACACGCGGTTCAGGTGAGTGCGCAGGGTGGCATGGCTGATGCCGAGGTCGGCGGTGATCTCCGTGTTGCTCCGGCCGCGCAGGAGCAGGGAGACGACCTCCAGCTCCCGCGGCGTGAGGTCCTGGGCCCGGTAGTAGGCCATGGCCTCCTCGTACTTCTTCTCGAGCGGCTGGAGCAGGGTAACGACCCGCTCGCTGCTGCAGATGAGCGTCACGTCGTAGTGCCCGTCGTCGATACGGGCATTGCGGTGAACGGTCGTGCCCCAGTCCGGCCACTGCAGACTGTCGTCGTCGCGGTGCAGGGCCATGCAGCCGTCCTCGCAGACGTCGCCGCTGCGGTCGCCGCAGATGCTGCGGCAGCGGTCATTCTGCGCGAGCACGGCCCGGCTCGCGTCCTTGATGCAGATGCCGAGTTCGGCGCTGGTGAGAGCTTCTTCGAGCACAGTCAATCCTCCACTGGGAGTCTATCGGGTCAGGGTACCGGATTCGCCCTGCCGGCAGGTGCGCAATCCCGCGCAACCTTGATCGCGGTCAAGGCCGGTGTGGTCCTGGCCGGCGCGGGCAGTCTATAGACGCGGTCGGCGATCTCGGCGAGGGCGGGCCGATGGGAAACGGCAAGGATCGTGAGCCTGCCCTTGAGGCGCTGGAGGGTCCTGCAGATCGCCGCTTCGCTTAAGTCGTCGAGGGCGCTGGTCGCCTCGTCGAGGATGAGCAGCCGGGGGCGGTGGGCCAGGGCCCGGGCGATGAGAATGCGCTGGCGCTGGCCGCCGGAGAGACGCCCCCCGCGCTCGCCCACCACGTGCGAGAGGCCACCCGGTAGCCGGGCGACGAGCTCCCAGGCATCGGCCTCGCGCAGCGCCCGCTCGGCGTCGGCCGGACCGAGGCCCGGGTCGCCCAGGGTGACGTTGTGCAGCACGCTGTCATGGAGCAGGTGGGTTTCCTGGGGGACGTAGCCGATCTGCTGCCGCCAGGCTACCAGCGCGGTTTCCGCGAGCGGCTGATCGTCGACCCGCACCTGTCCTGCGCCGGGGGTCGCGAAGCCCAGCACCAGGTCCAGCAGCGTCGATTTGCCCGATCCCGAGGGACCCATCAGCGTGGTCAGGGTGCCGGCGGCGATGTGCAGGTCGAGCCCGTCGAAGACCGGCGCGCCGCCATAGCTGAAACAGATCTTGTCCAGGGAAATGCCCCGGCGCAGCGGCGGCGGCGGTTGCTTGCCACCCCGCTCGGTCGCCGCGCGCGCCGCGGCGATGGTGTCCCGGCAGGAGAGATAGGCGCTCTCGCCGATGGCCACCTTCTGGTATTCCTTCTGCACCTTGCCCAGCTGGGCCAGCATCCTGCCCAGTACCAGCACGAGCACCAGTACGGTCGGAAACGGCATCTGCAGCGGTGCCAGGGCCACGTAGAGGCCGGCGACAATGGCGACGGCGAACAGCTCTTCCTGGCCGGCGGTCAGTGCCGCCGCGCTCACCACCTGCCGGCGCAGGGCCCGGTCGAGGCGCTGGTTTTCGCTGACCAGCGCGGCCTCCACCAGGGACTCCCGCCCCATGGCTTTCAGTGGCCGTGCGGAGAGCAGGATATCCGCGAGCTGACCGGCGAGCTCGCGCATGGACGCTGTCTGCCGGTGCCCGGCGCGGCGCGACGCGGCGACGAGCAGGCCACAGGCGCCGATGACCACGACGCCCGCGGCCACCCCAACCAGCGTGGCCTGCCAGGAGATGGCCAGGGCGACGGCGGCGTAGACCAGAGCCTGCAGCAGGAAGGTTACCGCGTTTATGCCCGCCAGGAAGGCGGTGGCGACGCGCTGTGTTTCCATGCTCACGGTGTTGGTGAGCGCGCCGCCGGGCAGCGAGAGGAAATGCTCCCAGCGGCTGGCGAGGGTGCTTGCCAGCAGCTCGTGGCGCAGCGCGGTCACGAAGCGCGTTGCGGTGGTCCCGACCTGGCCGTGGGCCAGGAGCAGGAGCACGCTCTTCAGCGTGATGCCGAGGAGTATCAGGAGCAGCAGGGGGCCGAGTTCGGGCTCGATACCGGCGGCTTCCAGCCAGCGCACGACGGCGTAGCCGGGGCCGTCACCCGTCTTGCCCTCCACGGCCACCGTGAGCATGGGCAGGAGGCTGCCGAGGCCCAGGCCCTCCGCGAGGCTGGCGAGGAGCAAAGCGCAGAGAAGCAGCGTGGCGCGCAGCGGGTAGCGTCGGAAAATGTCGCCGAGCAGCTGCATGCTCAGGCCTCGATGCGGCCGGGCCAGCGCCGGCGCATGCAGAGCCACTGGCCGGGCCGCTCGCGGATCCAGGCTTCGAAAAGCCCGTTCAATCGTTTGCTGAGGGCGAGTACACCGGCGCGGGACGTGTCGTCACCCGACAGGGGGGCGAGCACATGGACGCGATAGCGCCCATGGGCACGCCGCTCCACTCGCACCGGCACCAGCGGGCAGCCCTGGCGCAGGGCGAGCCAGGCCGGGCTGATAGCGGTCATGGCGGGGCGACCGAAGAACGGCAGCTGCTCACCGAAATCCGTGCGCTGGTCCGAGAGCAGCCCGACGGAGTGGCCGGCCTTCAGCGCGGCGACCAGCGTGCGGATAGAGTCGGTCTTCGGCACGAAGTCGCAGCCGAGCGCGCTGCGGTGCTGCTGCAGCATGGCATCCACGTGGGGGTTGCCCTGCGGTGCGTAGACCACGCTCAACTGTACCCCGAGACGGCCGAGGGCGAGCCCCGGGAGCTCCCAGTTGGCCAGGTGGGCGGTGACGAAGACCGCCGGCCTGCCTTCGCCCAGGAACACGCGGGTCGCCGGGTGAACTTCGGTCTCCAGCGCGTCCGTGCCCGCTGCCGCGTAGCGGCCGAGGTGGGGGTACTCGGCGAGCACCGCGCCGAAGTTGCTCCAGACATCCCGGGCAATCGCGTCGCGTTCGGCGGTGTCCAGTTCCGGATAGGCGAGCTCGAGGTTCCGGGCGACAAAGCGCTGCTTGCGGGTGAGCGGCCCCAGCCAGCGGAACAGCCGGCTTCCCGCCGCCGCTGCGAGCCGCGGCGGTAGCAGGCTCGAGCCCGCCCAGAACAGGCCGAGGGGGAGTGCCTGCGCACGCCAGGCGAGGCGTCGGGGCCAGGCGGCGCTGTCCGGGCGGGCGCTCATGGCGCGTGGCTTGTCAGTATCTGTTGCACGGCGCGCACGGTAGCAAACGCGTTCGGAGCACCGGATAAGCCCCCGGGGAGGATTGCCGGGCCCGTGCCCTGGGCTAGTTTCGGCGCCACCGCCACCGACCACCCTTGGACCGATGACCGCACCACTGACAGCTGCTTGTCTTGAAAAACCCGTAGAACCAAGGGTTTGGCTGCTCCAGAGCGACCGCGCGGGAGACAACAACCAGGTCCTCGCCCTGGGGGAACTACTCGGCCTGCCCGCGGCCCGGAAACGGGTCATCTACCGCTCGCCGGTACTATTACCGAAGATCGTCGCCGCCAGGTCCAGCAACCTGCTCGTTGCGGGCGTGGACCGGCGCCGGAGCACGCCGCTCGCGCCGCCCTGGCCCGACCTGGTCATCAGTGCCGGCCGTGAGATGGAGCCGGTGGCGCGCTGGATCCGCCGGCAGGCAGGGGGACGCACCCGCCTCGTGCACATGGGCCGCCCCTGGGCACCGCTCGAGGCCTTCGATCTCGTCATCAGTACGCCGCAGTACGCGCTGCCGGAACGGGACAACGTGCTGGTGATCAGCCTGCCGTTGCACCGGGTCACGCGCGAGCGCCTGGCGGCGGAGGCGGCAGCCTGGGCACCACGGTTCAGGCGGTTGCCCGGCCCGCGCACGGCGGTTTTACTCGGCGGCAACAGCGGTTCCTTCGTCTTCAACCCGCGTAAGGGCACAGAGCTCGGGCGCCTGGTGAACGACCGGGCGCAGACGGAAGGGGGGTCCCTGCTGGTCACCGACAGTGCGCGGACGGCCCCGGAGACCTTCGAGGCCTTCGCTGCCGAGCTCACGGTTCCCAACTACGTCTATCGCTGGCAGGAGGGGGCCGTGGCCAACCCGTACTTCGCCTTTCTCGGTGTGGCGGACCGGCTGGTCACCACGGGCGAGAGCGTATCGATGCTGGCCGAGGCCAGCGTGACCGGCAAGCCGCTCTACATCTACGATCTCGACGAACCCCTGCCCGCC
>CAJWWA010000050.1 GCA_913048495.1 uncultured Halieaceae bacterium | reverse complement strand
CGAGCTCATGGGCAACAAAGCGGCGGCGAAGCGGCGCATGCTCGCCGCCGGCGTTCCCTGCATCCCGGGCTTCCAGGAGGCGCAGGCAGATGACGACGCCCTCATCGCCGCCGCGGAGGACGTGGGCTACCCGCTCATGGTCAAGGCGGCGGCCGGCGGCGGCGGCCGCGGCATGCGCCTGGTCGAGGCGCCCGGGGACCTCGCCGGCGCCATCGCCGCGGCGCGCTCCGAGGCGGAGAACGCCTTCGGCAGCGGCGAACTCATCCTCGAGCGCGCGCTGACCAGTGCGCGCCACGTCGAGGTGCAGGTCTTCGGCGACGCGCACGGCAACCATATCCATCTCGGTGAGCGCGATTGCTCCGTGCAGCGCCGGCACCAGAAGGTGGTGGAGGAGGCGCCCTGCCCGGTGATGACGCCGGCGCTGCGCCGCACCATGGGCGAGGCGGCGGTAGCCGCGGCCCGCAGTATCGATTACGTCGGTGCGGGTACCGTCGAGTTCCTGCTCGATGCGGATGGCAGCTTCTACTTCCTGGAGATGAACACCCGGCTGCAGGTGGAGCACCCGGTGACCGAGGCGGTCACCGGGCTGGATCTCGTCGCCCTGCAGCTCGCCGTCGCCGAGGGGGAAGCTCTCCCGCTCGGGCAGGAGGCGGTGGACCTCTGCGGCCACGCCATCGAGGTGCGGCTCTATGCCGAGGACACCGCGAACGGGTTCCTGCCCGCTGCCGGCATCGCGGCGGCCTGGGTGCCGCCGGCCGGCGAAGGCATCCGCGTCGATCACGGCCTCGCCCCCGGGCAGGCGGTGACGCCCTTCTACGACCCCATGGTCGCCAAGCTCATCGCCAGCGGGCCGGACCGCGCCACGGCCCTGCGGCGCCTGCGCCGGGCGCTGGAGGACACGGTGCTCTTCGGCCTGCCATCCAACCGCTCCTTTCTTCTCGACGTGCTCGGCGACCCGGTTTTCGCCGCCGGCGAGGCGACCACGACCTTCATCGACGAGCGCTTCCCCGGCGGGCCGGCGCGACCGGTCCCGACCGACGAGCACCTCTGCTGTGCGGCGCTGCTGCAGTACCTCGAGGCCCTCGCGGCCTCCGAGGGGTGCCGGGTCAGCGATGACGCGGCCGGCGCCGGCTGGACCGGGCCCCGGGCGATCGCCGTGCGCCGGCGCTATGCGCGGGACGGGGAGGATGTCGATGTGCTGCTGCGCCAGCTGGACGAGGCGCGCTTCAGCGCTGCGCTCGGCGACCGGGAAGTAGTGCTCGAGCTGTTTGATGCGCCCCGCGACGGCTGCCTGCGCCTGTCCGTGGATGACCTGCAGGCCACCGTGCCCTTTGCCTTCACCGGCCCCGGTGAGGTGAGCCTGCAGTGGCGGGGCCGGGAAGCGGTGCTCACCGATGCCCCGGCCGCCCGCGCCGCCGGCGAGGGCATCACCGGGGGCGGCAGCGTCACCGCCCCCATGCACGGCAATCTTCTGCGTCTCCTGGTGGCCGTGGGGGATACGGTCAGCGCCGGTGACGAACTCGCCGTCGTGGAAGCCATGAAGATGGAGCACCGGCTGCAGGCGGCCGTCGACGGCACCGTGAGCGCCGTGCACGCCAGCGCCGGCGAGCAGGTCAGCGCCGGCGCCGTGCTCATCGAGATCGCCACGGAGGCGTGAAGCCGGGGCCCCCGGGCCCTCGTCCCTTTCCCCCGAGAGGCCCCGGTGCCGGTCCGGGCGCCCTTACTTGACCTTTGCGAAGGGTCTTATAGTTGACTAAAATACTAGGGAAAGGGATACTCCTGCGCTCACGCTGAACGCAGGGACGGACGGCAGCCATGCGACTGACAACGAAAGGCCGCTACGCGGTCACTGCGATGCTCGACCTCGCCATCAACCAGCACCGGGGCCCCATCCGGCTGGCGGCGATTTCTGACCGGCAGGGCATCTCCCTGTCCTACCTCGAGCAACTTTTCGCCCACCTGCGGCGTCGCGATCTCGTCAAGAGTGTGCGCGGCCCCGGGGGCGGTTACCAGTTGCGCCGGGAGGCCGATTCCATCAGCATCGCCGAGGTCATCGCGGCGGTCAACGAGGACACCGACGCCACGCGCTGCGGCGGCAAGGGCGGGTGCCAGGACGGCGACACCTGCCTTACGCACCACCTGTGGATGGATCTCTCGGACCGGATCCGCGATTTCCTCCAGGACATCAGCCTCGGTGACCTGGTCAGCCGCCACGAAATCCGCGAAATCTCCCTGGCCCAGCAGCGCCGCAGCAGCGAGCGCGCCGGGGAAGAAGACAGCAGCCTGCTCATCGGCCGCGCCTGAGGCGCGGCGGGGCGGCCGCACGGCAAGGAATACAGGGGTAAGCAGCATGTCCCAGGAAGTCATCGACGAGCGTATCGGCAAGGAGTACGCCGCCGGTTTCGTGACCGACATCGAGTCGGACACGCTGCCGCCGGGCCTGGACGAGGACGTCATTCGCTTCATCTCCGCGAAGAAGGGCGAGCCCGAGTGGCTCCTCGAGTGGCGTTTGGAGGCCTATAGGGGCTGGCTCGAGATGGCGACGCCGGAGTGGGCGCACGTGCACTACCCGCCCATCGACTACAACGCGATCTCCTACTACTCGTCGCCGAAGAGCTTCGAGGACAAGCCGAAGAGCCTGGACGAGGTCGACCCGGAGCTGCTCGAGGTCTACGAGAAGCTCGGCATTCCCCTGCACGAGCAGGAAATGCTCGCCGGCGTGGCCGTCGACGCCGTGTTCGATTCGGTGTCCGTGGCCACCACCTTCCGCAGCAAGCTGGCCGAGGCGGGCGTCATCTTCTGCTCCATCTCCGAGGCGGTGCACGAGTACCCCGAGCTGGTGAAGAAGTACCTCGGCTCCGTGGTGCCCCGTCGTGACAACTTCTACGCCGCGCTGAACAGCGCCGTGTTCACCGACGGCTCCTTCGTTTATATCCCGAAGGGCGTGCGCTGCCCCATGGAACTGTCGACCTACTTCCGCATCAACGAGGCCAACACCGGCCAGTTTGAGCGCACGCTCATCGTCGCCGACGAGGGCAGCCACGTGAGCTACCTCGAGGGCTGCACGGCGCCCATGCGCGACGAGAACCAGCTGCACGCGGCAGTGGTGGAGCTGGTGGCCCTGGACGACGCCGAGATCAAGTACTCGACGGTGCAGAACTGGTACCCCGGCGACACCGAGGGCCGCGGCGGCATCTACAACTTCGTGACCAAGCGCGGTGTCGCGCACACCAACGCCAAGATCTCCTGGACCCAGGTGGAAACCGGGTCGGCGGTGACCTGGAAGTACCCCAGCTGTGTGCTCCGCGGCGACAACAGCGTCGGCGAGTTCTACTCCGTGGCGCTCACCAACAACCTGCAGCAGGCCGATACCGGCACCAAGATGATCCACCTCGGCAGGAACACCCGCTCGACGATCATCTCCAAGGGCATCTCTGCCGGCCGCAGCTCCAACGCCTACCGGGGCCTGGTGCGTATGAGCCCCCGGGCCGAGGGCGCCCGCAACTACACCCAGTGCGACTCGCTGCTCATCGGCGACGCCTGCGCGGCGCATACCTTCCCCTACATCGAGAGCCGCAACCCCTCGGCGGTGGTGGAGCACGAGGCGACGACCTCCAAGGTCAGCGACGACCAGCTCTACCTCTGCCAGCAGCGGGGCCTGGACGCCGAGAAGGCCGTGTCCATGATCGTCAACGGCTTCTGCAAGGAAGTCTTCCGCGAACTTCCCATGGAATTCGCCGTCGAGGCCGGAAAGCTGCTCGAGGTGAGCCTCGAGGGCTCGGTGGGCTAGGGCCCCGGCAGCAGCGGAACAGGACAATGCGGCCGTCGAGGCCGCCAGTGGAGAGAGACCAGATGTTGACCATCGATAACCTGCACGCCCGCGTGGAGGGCAAGGACATCCTCAAGGGACTGTCGCTGTCCGTCGCCGCCGGGGAGGTGCACGCCATCATGGGCCCGAACGGCTCGGGCAAGAGCACGCTCGGCCATATCCTCGCCGGCCGGCCGGGCTACGAGGTGACTGCGGGCAGCGTCACCTTCGCCGGTGAAGACCTGCTCGCCATGGACACCGAGGAACGCGCCCGCGCCGGCGTCTTCCTCGCCTTCCAGTACCCGGTGGAGATCCCCGGGGTCAGCAACATGGAGTTCCTCAAGGCCAGCGTCGACGCGGTGCGCGAGCACCGGGGCGAAGAGCCCCTGGACGCGGTGACCTTCATGAAGAAGGCCCGGGAAGCCTGCAAGGTTGCCAGCCTCGACCAGGCCTTCCTCAAGCGCGGGGTCAACGAGGGCTTTTCCGGCGGTGAGAAGAAGCGCAACGAGCTGCTGCAGATGCTGCTCCTCGAGCCGCGGCTGGGCATTCTCGACGAGACCGACAGCGGCCTCGATATCGACGCCCTGCAGGTGGTGGCCGAGGGGGTGAACAGCCTTCGCGGCGCCGACCGCAGCTTCATTCTCGTCACCCATTACCAGCGCCTGCTCAACTACATCCAGCCGGACAAGGTGCACGTGCTGGCGGGTGGCCGGATCGTGCGCTCCGGCGACGCGTCCCTCGCCCTGCACCTGGAGGACAAGGGCTACGCCTGGCTGGAGGACGAGGTCGCCTGATGGGCAGCAGCATGCACGACACCCTCGCCGCGGCCGCTGCCGCGGCGCCGGGCTGGCTGGCCCCCGCCCGGGACGCGGCGCGGCAGGCCTGGGCGGAGACGCCCCTGCCGACGCGCAAGACCGAGCAGTGGAAGTACACCAGCATCGCGCCGCTGGAGCAGGACTTCGGTCCGGGCCGTCCGGTGGAACTGGATGCGGCGACCGTCGACGCGCTGCTGCCGGATATCGGCGCGCTGCGCCTCGTGTTCGTCAACGGCCACTTCGCCCCGGCGCTGTCCAGCGGCGAGCTGCCCGAGGGGCTGGAACTGGTGCGCTTTGCCGAGGCCGATGACAGCCAGGCCGCGCGCATCCGCGAGCACCTGGGCAGCGCGCTGCCGGAAGCGGGCCACCCCTTTGCCACGCTGAACGGTGCGGCGCTCGGTGACGGCCTGTTCCTCGCCATCGCCCCCGGCGCCAGCATCCGCGAGCCGCTGCAGCTGGCCTGGCTGACCGCCGGCGACGGGCAGGCCTTCACCGTCACGCCGCGCCTGCTGCTGCTGGCGGGGGAGAACAGCTGCCTCTCGGTGGTCGAGCATTTCGCCGATGCCGGCGGTAGTGCCCCGAGCTTCAGCAACGCGGTCACCGAGCTGCTGCTGGCGCCCGGCGCCACCGTCAATCACTACCGCCTGAACCTGGAGCAGGGCCGCGCCCTGCACATCGGCGGCGTGCATGCGCGGCTGGAGCGGGACGCGACCCTGAACGGTTTCTGCCTCGGGCTCGGCGCGGACCTGAAGCGCCTCGACCTCGTCGTCACCCTGGCCGGGCCGGGCGCGCACGCGGAACTCGACGGCATCTACCTGCCGCGGGGCGACGAGCACGTGGACTACCACACCTGCCTCGAGCACGCGGTGCCGCACTGCACCTCGATGGAGACCTTCCGCGGGGTGATCGGCGACCGGGCCCGGGCGGTATTCAACGGCCGCATCCACATTCACCCGCAGGCGCAGAAGACGCGGGCCGAGCTGTCGAACAAGAACCTCCTGACCAGCGCCGACGCGGAGGTGAACAGCAAGCCGGAGCTGGAGATCTACGCCGACGACGTCCAGTGTGCCCACGGTGCCACGGTCGCGCAGCTGGACGCCCTGTCGCTGCACTACCTGCGCAGCCGCGGCGTCTCCCGCGAGGAAGCGCAGGTCATGCTCAGCTTCGGATTCGTCAACGAGGTGCTGGAGAGCGCGCGCCTCGAACCGCTGCGCGATGCCCTGCGCCCGCTGCTGGCCCGGCGCTTCGCCCGTGATCCGTCCCTGATGAGGCACCTGGCGTGAATCAACCGGAGAGCATCGGCCTCGAGTTCGACGCGGCGGATATCCGCCGGGATTTCCCGATCCTCGCCGAGGAGATCAACGGGCACCCGCTGGTCTACCTCGACAACGCGGCCACCACGCAGAAGCCGGAAGCGGTGATCGATGCGATCGCCGACTACTACCGCTACGACAACGCGAACGTGCACCGCGGCGTGCACACGCTGAGCGACCGCGCGACGCAGAAGTTCGAGGCGGCCCGCGAGACCGTGGCCCGCTTCCTCGGCCTCGCTGACAGCCGCGAGGTGATCTGGACCCGGGGCACGACCGAGTCGATCAACCTCGTGGCCTACAGCTGGGCTCGCGAACAGCTTCGCCCCGGTGACCGTGTGCTGGTGCCCTGGCTCGAGCACCACTCGGATATCGTGCCCTGGCAGCTGGCTGCGCAGGCCACCGGCGCCGAGGTGGTGCCGGTGCCGGTCACGGACGTCGGCGAAATCGACTTGGGCGCCTTCGATGACCTGCTCGATGACCGGGTGCGGCTGGTGGCCGTCAACCACGTCTCCAACGCCCTGGGCACCATCAACCCCGTCGAGGAAATCACCCGTCGCGCCAGGGCTGTCGGTGCCCTGGTTCTCGTGGATGGCGCCCAGGCGGTCGGCCACTTCCCCGTGGACGTGACCGCCCTCGGCTGCGACTTCTACACCTTCTCGGGCCACAAGCTCTTCGGCCCGACGGGCATCGGCGTGCTCTGGGGTCGGGCGGCGCTGCTCGAGGCCATGCCGCCGTTCCTCGGCGGCGGCGAGATGATCGAGCGGGTGAGTTTCTCCGGGACGACCTTCAACGCGCTGCCGTTCAAGTTCGAGGCCGGCACGCCGCACATCGCCGGCGCCATCGGTCTCGCCGCGGCCGTCGATTACCTGGGCGGCGTGGACCGCGCCGCGGCCGCGGCGCACGAGGAGCAGCTCCTCGCCGAGACCGTCGCCCGGACCGCGGATATCCCGGGCCTCCGGCGCATCGGCGCGCCGGCGCGGAGCGCGGGTATCTTCAGTTTCGTGCTCGAGGGCTGCCACCCCTCGGACCTCGGCATGCTCCTCGACGAGCAGGGCATTGCCGTGCGTACCGGGCACCACTGTGCGCAGCCGTTGATGGAGCGTCTTGCGGTCCCGGGGACGGTGCGGGCATCCTACTCCATGTACAACACGCTGGAGGATGTCGAGGCCCTGGTGGCCGGCATCCGTAAGGCGCAGACGCTGTTCAGCTAGGAGGTATTGCGATGAGCGTCGAGACCTTCGACATGCATGGCCAGCCGGTGTCCGTGACGCCGGCGGCGGCGGAGCATTTCCGCGCCAGCCTCGCGGCCAAGGGGCTGCCGGCGGTGCGCATCAGTGTGCGCGAGAGCGGCTGCACCGGCTTCAAGTACGTCATGGAGGAAGTCGCGGTCGCCGAGGACGGCGACGTGACCGTGACCCTGGACAACGGTATCGAGCTCTACCTCGATGACGCCGCCGTGGAATTCCTGCGCGGCACGCAGATCGACTACGAACGCGAGGGCATCAACCGCACCCTGAAGTTCCGCAACCCCAACGTCGTGGCCGAGTGCGGCTGCGGCGAGAGCTTCAGCGTCGAATAGGGCCGTGTCTTCCCAGGAACGCACGGTTCTCACCACGAACCGGGACTGCCCCGGCCGCCTCGTGCCGGTGGGCGACCCGGTGACGATCCCGGCTCACAGCTTCGTGACGCTTACCCAGTCCCTCGGTGGCAACTACACCGTGGTCTACAACGGCAACATGGTGCGCGTGGACGGCACCGACGCGGACGCCCTGGGCTTCGAGTCCACGAAGCTGGACTTCGAGCCGCCGGCGGACGGCCGCATCAGCGAAGAACAGGTCTGGGAGGCGCTGCACACGGTTTTCGACCCGGAGATCCCCGTCGATCTGGTCAACCTCGGCCTGATCTACAAGGTCGACATCGACCAGGACGCCGGCAAGGTCAGCATCACCATGACGCTCACGGCGCCGGGCTGCGGCATGGGCCCGGTGCTGGTGGGCGACGTGGAATACCGCCTGCGGCAGGTGCCCCACGTGCGCGAAGTGGCCGTGGAGCTGGTCTTCGACCCGCCCTGGCACCGCGACATGATGTCCGAGGAAGCCCAGCTCGAAACGGGCATGTTCTACTGACGGGCAGCACCTGCTGAAACCCGCGAAGCGAGGCCCATGAGCGACACCGCCCCCGCCAACCCCTTCGGCGACTCCATCACCAGCGAAGACATCGTCGACACGCTCGGCTTCTTCGACAGCTGGGAAGACCGCTACCGCTACATCATCGATCTCGGCAGGGAGCTGCCGCCGCTGCCGGAGTCCTTGCACACGGACGATCGTCTCGTCCGCGGCTGCCAGAGCCAGGTCTGGATGGAGATCACGGAGCGGGACGGCCGGCTGCAGCTCGCGGTGGACTCCGACGCGTTCATCGTGAAGGGGCTGCTCGGCGTGGTGCTCGCGGCGTACAACAACCGCACGCCGGCGGAAATTCTCGCCTTCGACATCGACGGCTACTTCGAGGAACTGGAGCTGCTCCGGCACCTCTCGCCGACCCGGGGCAACGGCCTGCGGGCCATGGTCGCGCGCATCCGCGCGGCGGCCGAAGGGGCAGCCTGACCCCTCGCGGGCGTCCGATCTGATCGCCAGGGATGAAACAGGAAAGCCGCCAGCCCGCATGGACTGGCGGCTTTGTCGCTTTGGTCTGTGCCGCCGCTTTTTCCGCGGCGGCGTGCGCCTCAGGCCGCGTCCTGCTGCTCGAGCAGGTCGCTGCCGCTGCCGATGGCGATGCGGCGGGGCTTCATGGCCTCCGGGATCTCGCGCTTCAGCTCGACGTGGAGCAGGCCGTTCTCGAGGCGGGCCGATTCCACGCGCACGTGCTCGGCGAGCTGGAACTTGCGTTCAAAGTTCCGTTCGGCGATGCCCTGGTACAGGTATTCACGCTTCTCTTCGCGCCCGTCCTGGCGCCCGGCGATCACGAGCGTGTTCTGCTCCGTGGTGATCTCCAGGTCCTCCTCGGCGAAGCCGGCGACGGCCATGGTGATGCGGTAGCGGTTTTCCTCTACCAGCTCGATGTTGTACGGGGGGTAGCTGGGCTTGCTGTCGCGTGCCAGGTTGTCCAGCAGCGATGCCATGCGATCGAAGCCGATCGCGGACTGGTACAGCGGGGTAAAGTCGATGGTGTTGCGCATTGTCATATCCTCCAAAGAAGCAATATTCAGTTGCGGGCCTCATAGAGCGCCCGCGAAGGGGAAATGGAGGCTAGCGGAGGAATTTCAAGGCCGGGGCAGCAGGGTGCGCCGGGCAACCGCGCGGCCCCGCCCCCGGGGCCTCAGGCATCGCAGAGGTCGTGGTACCGGGTCCGGCCAATGCGCAGCCGTTCGAAATCGGCGAAGGCGAGCTCCACCGTGCGCTCTGCGATGGACGGGAGGTCCTGCAGCAGCGCCGGGTAGTGTTCCAGCATCGGCACCGCGGTCACGCGCTCGACAATGGCCGCCACCTGGTTCAGCTGCGAGCGGTCGCCCTGCATGCAGTGGAGGCTGATCGTGTCCGCGATCCGCACCAGCTCGATCAGGCGCGCGGCGCGGGTGCCCGGCGCAGGCGGCGAAGCGCCGTGATGCCCACCGATGACCTGCAGCAGCAGCGGGGGCAGGCCCAGCTGCGCGCCGACCTGCTCGCCGAGCGCCGCGTGGTCCGGCGTCGAGCTGTAGCGCTCGGCCGCCTGCAGCGCATCCGGGGTCTGGTAGCCGAAGGCATCCACGCGGTCCGGTGCCAGCGGATCGTCCCGGTAGCTGACGAAGCGGCCCAGGTCGTGGACGAGGCCGGCCAGCCGCGCGGTCTGGGGGCTGACGCCGCCCCCCGGCGTGCGCTCGGCCAGCAGCTCGCTCGCGGTAGCGACCTGCAGGGAGTGCAGCCAGAGCAGTTTCTGTGCATCCGTCCCGGGGCTAAACACCACGTTCGTGGGCCTGTCGATCAGCGCGCGGATGCCCGCCACGCCGATCCGGCTGAGCGCCGTCTCGAGGCTGTCGAGGTAGCCGCTCTCCGGGGGGTCGTGCCGGCCCGCCTGCTGCAGCAGATCGATGGCGAGACAAGGTTCGCACCGCGCCAGCGCCAGCACCTGGTCGAAGCTGTCGGGCGTGTCCGGCTGCAGCGCGGCGAGCAGGCTGACCACCACGGGAAGGGTGGGAAAGTCCCCGGGGGCCGTCGTGGCGTCGCCGCTGTCCCGGCAGACGCCATCATCATTTGGGCCTGCCATAATATGCCTCCCAAATACCCGTTTACCCCGAGTATACGACCCGCCCGGCGACGGGGGGAAGGCTGCCCGGTCTGCGCTTCCTGCCTCAATGGCAGCTGACGACCACCGTCGCGGCGGCCCGGCGGGCGCGGTCCCGGGCATCCTCGATGCTGCCGCCGCGGGCGAGGGCGACCCCCATGCGCCGGCGCCCCTGGATGGCGGGCTTGCCGAAGAGGCGCAATTCCGTCTGCGGGACAGCCAGCGCCTGGTCCAGCGCTGCGTAACGGATGTCGGTCCCCTCGCCTTCGGGCAGGATCACCGCCGACGCCGCCGGCCCGCGCTGCTCGATCGCCGGAATGGGCAGGCCGAGGATGGCCCGGGCGTGGAGCGCAAACTCCGAGAGATCCTGGGACACGAGCGTCACCATGCCCGTGTCGTGCGGGCGCGGCGACACCTCGCTGAAGTAGACCTGGTCGCCGCTGACGAAGAATTCGACGCCGAACAGCCCGAAGCCGCCGAGCGCGCCGGTGACCTGCTCGGCGATCACCCGGCAGGCCTGCTCCGCCGCCGGGGTCATGGGGTGGGGCTGCCAGGATTCGCGGTAGTCGCCGTCTTCCTGGCGGTGGCCGATCGGGGCGCAGAAGCTGGTGCCGTCGCGGTGGCGCACGGTGAGCAGGGTGATCTCGTAGTCGAAGTCCACGAAGCCCTCGACGATGACGCGCCCCGCGCCGGCGCGGCCGCCGGCCTGCGCGGCCGCCCAGGCGGCGGGGGCGTTGTCCGCCGTCTTCACCGTGCTCTGGCCCTTGCCGGAGGAGCTCATGATCGGCTTAACCACGCAGGGCGTGCCGATTTCCGCGATCGCCGCCTCGAACTCCGCCTCCGTCCCGGCGAAGCGGTAGGGTGAGGTCGGCACGCCGAGTTCCTCGGCTGCCAGCCGGCGGATGCCTTCCCGGTTCATGGTCAGCTGCGCAGCCCGCGCCGTGGGAACGATGTGGTAGCCGGCCTGCTCCAGGTCCGCCAGCGTGTCGGTGGCGATCGCCTCGATCTCCGGCACTACCAGCTGCGGCTGCTCGGCCTCGATCACCCTGCGCAGGGCGTCTCCGTCGAGCATGGACAGCACGTGGCTGCGATCCGCGACCTGCATCGCGGGCGCGTTGGCATAGCGGTCACAGGCGATGACCTCGCAGCCCAGGCGCTTGAGCTCGATGACCACTTCCTTGCCCAGTTCGCCGGCGCCGCAGAGCAGGACGCGGGTTGCCGAGGGACTGAACGGGGTGCCGATGGTCGTCATGGGGAAGTCCTCTGCCGGAATGAAGCGGCGATGATAGCGTCCGCGGCCCGGTCGCGGCGAGGGTTCTGCCTGCGGGATCGACGGCTTCAGTCGCCCAGGAGGGCCCGGGCGGCGAGGCGGCCGGAAAGCGCCGCCATGGGCACGCCGGCGCCGGGGTGGGCGCTGCCGCCGGCCAGGTAGAGCCCCCCGACCCGGCTGCGGGCCGGGGGCCGGGCGAAGCTCGCCAGCGGGCCGTGGGAGGCGCGGCCGTAAAGGGCGCCGCCGGAGGCGGGGAAGAGCGCCTCGAAGTCCTGCGGCCGGGTGACCCGGCAGGCTTCGCCGCCGAGCGCCAGGGACAGTCCGCAGCGTTCGAGGAGCCCGCTCACCCGCTGCTCGAGGCCGGCAAGCTGCGCGTCGCTGACGCCGCCGCGGTCGCCGTCCGCCGGCGCATTGACCAGCAGCAGCATGCGCTCGCCGGCCTCGCCCTCCGCGGGCCAGGGGCCACGGTCCTGGGCGCAGAGGTAGACGGTCGGCGTCTCCGTGATGCCCCGCTCACTGAAAATGGCGCGGAACTCCGCCGGGTAATCGCGCCCGAAAAACACGTTGTGGAAATCCAGGGGGAAACCACGGGGCCGGCCCACGACGCACCAGGTGACCGCGGACAGGCTGCGGCGCGGCGCAGCCACGGGCCGCGTCGCGCGCTGCGCGGCTTCCCCGAGGAGACCGCGGCCGAGGGCCGAGGCGTCGCCGTTGAAGACGACCCGGTCCGCCGGCAGGCGCTCCCCGCCGGCCAGGGTGACGCCGGTGACCGCGCCGCTGCCCGTCTCGATCCGCGCAGCCGACGCGCCGTAACGGAAGCTCACGCCGAGGGACTCGCCCACGGTGGCCAGCGCCCGGGCCAGGGCGTGCATGCCGCCGCGCAGCAGCCAGACACCGTCCTGCTCTACGTGAGCCACCAGCATCAGCGTCGCGGGCGCAGAGAGCGGTGAAGAGCCGACGTAGGTGGCGTAGCGGCCGAAGAGCTGGCGCAGCCGCGGGTCCGTGAAGTGCTCGCCGAGCACGGACCAGAGCGACTTGAAGGGCTGGATGCGGAACATGGCCGGGAGCCGGTGCAGGCCGACGCGACCGACCAGGCTGACCGGGTTCGGCCGCTGCGCATCGATGAAGCTGTCGCGCAGGGTCGCGTAGACGTCCGCCGAGCGGTCGCAGAAGTCGAGGTAGCCCTGGGCGTTCTCGGCATCGGCGAAGGCCTCGATGGCGGCGGCGGAGCGCTCCCGGTCCGCCCACAGGTCGAGGCGGCTGCCGTCGCCGGCGAGGCGCGAGGCCAGCTCCACGCAGCGCGCGACCCCGCCGCGCTCGATGGGCAGCAGTCCGTCGCGCCGCTGCAGCGTGGCCAGGAGCTGGGCGAACAGCCGCGTGCTGTCTTCGGTCCGGGACACGTCCGGTGCCATGTCGGCGGTGACCTTGAACAGGGTGGCGAACTCCGGATCGTATTCCTGCAGGAGATAGCCGGTGAGATAGTCACCGAGCAGCACGACCTTGAGATCCAGCGGTATCGGCTCCGGTTCCAGCTGTACCGTGCTGGCGAAGCTGAACACCTGGTCCAGCGACTGGATGCGGATCTCCCGCGCCCGCAGCGTGCGCTTGAGCGCCGTCCAGGCGAAGGGGCTGGTGAGGACCTTCTCCGCCTCGAGGACGAGATAGCCGCCGTTGGCCCGGTGCAGCGCCCCGGCCTTGACCAGGGTGAAGTCCGTGACCAGGGTACCCATCTGCGCAACCTGCTCGGCGCGGCCCAGCAGGTTGCCGAAGGTCGGGTTGTCCTCGTGCACGATCGGCGGGCCGTCGCTGTCGCCGTGGTCGATGAGCACGTTGACGCTGTACTGCGGGAATTCCTTTGCCCGCTCGTGGAGGTTGTCCGGGATCGCCGAGTCCTGGCGCAGCTGGGTGAAGGACTCCGCCTCCTCCATGACGGCGGCCTGGGCCGCGGCCAGCCAGTCGAGCACGCCGGGGAGGTCCCTGTACGCCTCGCGCAGCCGCTCGAACACCGGCGCCACCGCCTGGCGGCAGAAATCGCTGTTCAATTCCCGGAAGCGGTCGAGGCTCTCCTTCTTCCAGCCGGGCAGCTGGCGGACCACGCCCTTGAGTTCCTCCTTCAGGGCCTCGATGGCGTCGAGGGTGGTCTTGCGCTCCGCCTCCGGCAGCTTTTCGAAGGCCGCCGGGGTGAGCACCTCGCCGTCCTTCATGGGCGCCAGGGTGTAGCCTGAGGGCGTCTTCAGCATGGCCACGCCCCGGGCGGACGCTTTCTCCGCAAGGGCCTGGAAGGCCTCGGACTCGCGCTCCTGGAAGAACTCCCCCAATTCCTGCACCCGGGCCTGGTACTCGTCGCCCTGGAAGGTTGCCGGGAGAAGGGTCAGCAGTTCCTCCACGGCGCAGGCCATGGCGCTGCGCAGCTGCCGGCCCCGGCCGGGCGGCAGGCGCAGGGCGATGGGCTTGCCGGGGTCGTCGAAGTTGTTGACGTAGCACCAGTCCTCCGGCGGCGCCGCGCGAGTGGCCCGGGTGCGCTCGAGGAGGCCGCGCAGCAGCTCCCGGCGGCCGCTGCCGGTGCTGCCGGCGAGGAAAATGTTGAAGCCCAGGCCGCCCACCGCCAGGCCGAAGTCCAGGGCCTCGACGGCCCGTTCCTGGCCGAGCTCGAAGGGCAGGGGCTCGAGCTCGGCGGGACTGGCAAAGGCAAGGGATTCCAGGGGGCAGGACCGGTACAGGGCATCCGCCGGCAGGGTCTCGGCGGCGGGGGCGGGCGCGCGCTGGCGCAGGCCGTCAGTCATGGTGTTCATCCTTCCCGCAGCGGGTCTTGCCGCAGCATAGCGCAGCGCTCCGGGGCGGTCGGCCAGGCCCGTTGATCTACGTCAAAGGACCGATCTTTCGTCCGTCGGGCGCCTTGAAGGTGCAGCGGGAGGAGCCATATTTCCTCTTGCCGGCACGGTGCTGGCAACCACAGGGAGGACAGCATCATGGCTCTCGTACCCAGGAAACACAGCCTCTTCGGCGATCGCTTCCTCGATGATTTCTGGGCTCCCGCCGCCACCGACGGCGACGGCAAAGCGTTTTTCGCACCCATGGTCGACATCCGGGAGAAAGGCGATCACTACGAGATCACCGCGGAACTGCCCGGCGTGAAGAAGGAAGACATCCACGTCACGGTCCACGACGGGGTGCTGACGCTGGAAGCCGAGACCGAGCAGGAGGACAAGGAAGAGAAGGACGGCCGCCTCATCCGCCAGGAGCGGCGCTACGGGCGGTTCCTGCGCAGCTTTGACCTCGGCGGCGACGTCCACGAGGCCGATATTAGCGCGCGCTTCGAGGACGGCGTGCTGACGCTGCGGGCCCCGAAGCTGAAAGAAAAGCCCGCGGGTCAGCGGCGGATCGAGATCGGCTAGCGGCCCGGGCAGAAGCCCGCTGCTACCAGGTGACGGGCAGGCGCGTAAGGCCCCGGAACAGGAAGCCGGGGCGCCAGGCCGGGTTGTCGGCATCGGCCTGAAGTCGCGGCATGCGCCCGGCCAGGGCGCGGAAAGCGACATCGCCCTCGAGGCGCGCGAGTTCCGCGCCGACGCAATAGTGGATGCCGCCACCGAAGGTCAGGTGGTGGGCGCCCTCGCGCTCGATGTCGAAACGGTCCGGGTCGGGGAACACGTCCGGGTCCCGGTTGCCGGCGGCGAGGAGTGCGAGCACGCGTTCGCCGCCGCGGATGAGCCTGTCCCCGAGCGGCGTGTCGTGGAAGGCCGTGCGGTAGGTCGCGACCAGGGAGCTCTCGTAGCGCAGTATCTCTTCCACCGCGGAGGGCGCGAGTTCGCGGTTCCCGACCAGCTTGCGCCACTCGGCGGGGTTGCGGGCGAAGGCCAGCAGGCCGTTGCCGAGCATGTGGGCCGTGGTCTCGAAGCCGGCGCCGAAAAGGCCGATGGCGACGGTGATGATCTCCCGCTCCGTGAGCTGGCTGTCGCCGTCACGCGCCTGCAGCAGCCCCGTCGCCAGGTCGTCCCCCGGTCGCCGCCGGCGCTCGGCCAGGACGTCCCCGAAGAACGACTCCAGGAAAAGAATCTGCCGGTTGGCCAGCGCCAGCTCGTCCTCGGGCAGTGCGCGCATCTCGAACACGAGGAAGGAATCGGCGATGGCCTGGTTCAGCTGCTCCAGCAGCCCCGGGGCCATCTCGTCCTCGCGGATGCCCAGCATGTCGCACATAACCAGGGTCGGCAGCTGGTAGGCGAAGTCGTGGATGAACTCCATGCTGCGGTCGTCGATCACCCGGTCCAGCAGCCGGTGCGTGATGGCTTCCACGTCCGGACGCATGGCGCGCACCCGCTTTGCCGTCAGCGCCTGGGTTACCAGGCCGCGGATGCGCGTGTGCTGCGGCGGGTCCTGGTAGACGAAGACCTCCGACAGCCAGCGGTAGCCCGGCTGGGCCAGCACGTCGAAATCCGGCCCGTAGTGGAGCTGGATATTGCGGACGAAATCGCCCTGGCCGAAGTTGCGCTTGTCGATGATCACGCCGCGCACGTCCTCGTGGCGGGTGACCACCCAGAAGCCCCCGTCCGTGAAGGCCACGGGCTCCCCGGCGCGCAAGGCGGCGAAGGCGGGATAGGGGTCGGCGAGCAGGGCCGGGTCGGTGGCGTCGAAGGTGACCGGGGTGCTCCGGGTGCTGTCGCGCAGCCCGGCGGTGCTGAGGGCTTCGGTCATGCGGTGTGCTCCTCCAGGCAGGTTGCCTCGTAGCGCGGGCGGTAGCCGTCGCCATCCCGGTCGACCCAGGCGTAGTGACAGCCGCCGAAGTGGGCGGGAACCAGGCGCGCGTCGCTGGCGGCCTCGATGGTGAGGTGGTCACCGTCGCGGTCGACTTCGATCAAATGGTGCGCTTTGACAGGCTCGCCACCCACCGTCACCTCACCACTCA
>CAJWWA010000049.1 GCA_913048495.1 uncultured Halieaceae bacterium | reverse complement strand
GCTGCCAGCTGGGTGTGGCAGCATTTCAGCCGGAAGGCGCTGCGGACCAGAAAATGAAGGCTCAGAACGGCAACGGAAACAGTTATCATCCGGATTCCGACCAGATCGTTCTCCTGGCTCAGAATGAAGAGGGGTATGCCAATCTGCTCCAACTGGTCAGCCAATATCACCTCCATCCGGATGAGAGCGGCCTGAACCAGATCGGAGGAGTGGGAATGAGCAGTTTCGCATTAAAGCAGGATCTTTGGCGCAGCAAAATGTACGCGCACCGCAACAGCCAGGAGGGCGACTCCTTCAGCAAGATCGACCTGCGCATTTCGCAGGAGGTCCCGGGCTTCGCGCCGGGTCACCGCGGCAGCGCGTTCATCATCATCGACAACCTGACCAACCTGCTGAACGACGACTGGGGCGTGATGAACCAGCCCTCCTTCCCCTACGGCGTCACCGCCGAGCAGGAAGCCAACGGCCAGGCACAGCAGCGGATCGGCGACACCTCCCTGTGGAGCATGCGCGTCGGCCTCAGCTACCGCTTCTGACCGGACGGGCCGCCCCGGCGGCCCGGGCTCTCTCTGCTGGCGACCATGGGCCCGTCCCATGGTCGCTTTTTTTTCCGCAATGCCCTGTTCCGGATTCCCCCGCGTTCCTGTCCCAAGGGGGCTGCGTTACACTCTCACCCACCAAACACTTCGGAGACCCGCTATGACCTGGATGATTCTCGGCCTGGTGCTCTTCCTCGGCACCCATTCGCTGCGCATCTACGCCAACGACTGGCGCAGCGCCCGCGTCGCGACCATGGGCGAGAAGCCCTTCAAGGCGGTCTACGGCCTGGTCTCCATCGCCGGCCTCGCCCTGGCGATCTGGGGCTACGGCGCCATGCGCAAGGACCCGACCATGCTCTGGAACCCGCCCGTCGGGCTCTATCACGCCGTGTCCCTGTTCACGCTGCCCGCGTTCATCCTGCTCGTGGCGGCCTACGTCCCGGGCAACCACCTAAAGGCACGGCTGGGCCACCCGATGGTCATGGCCGTGAAGTTCTGGGCCTTCGGTCACCTGCTGGCGAACGGACGGGTCGGCGATGTGGTCTTCTTCGGCGCGTTCTTTGTCTGGGCGGTGGTGCTGTATATCCGCTCCCGCAAGCTGGACCGCGCGGCCGGCGTCTCCTACCCGCCCGGCCGCATGCCCGCCACTGTCGCGACCGTGCTCATCGGCGCCGTTGCCTGGTTCCTCTTCGCCCGCTACGGCCACATGGCCGTCGCCGGCGTCCCGGCATTGCCGATGGGCTGAAGCGCTGTGCCCGGCGACGCTGCTGTCCTCACCGCGACCGACGGACCGGTCTGCACAATCACCATTAACCGGCCGGCGGCACGCAACGCCGTCGACCGCCCAACCGCCGAAGCGTTGCTGGCGGCCTTTCGCGACTTCGAGGCCGATGACGGCGTCGCGGTCGCGGTACTTACCGGCGCCGGCGGCGACTTCTGCGCCGGGGCGGACCTGAAGGCGCTCGGCGACCCGGCGCGGCGCAACCGCGTCGAGCCGAGCGGGCGCGGCGAGGGCCCCATGGGCCCGTCGCGCATGGCTCTCGACAAACCGGTGATCGCCGCCGTGCCCGGCTACGCCGTGGCCGGGGGCCTCGAGCTCGCCCTGCTCTGCGACCTTCGCATCGCCGAGGCATCGACCGTCTTCGGCGTCTTCTGCCGGCGCTGGGGGGTCCCGCTCATCGACGGCGGCACCGTGCGCCTGCCGCGCATCGTCGGTCACGGCCGCGCCATGGACATGATCCTCACCGGCCGGCCGGTACACGCGGAGGAGGCGCTCGCCATGGGCCTCGCCAACCGTGTCGTCGCCGACGGCGAGAGCCTCGCCGCCGCCCGGGCCCTCGCCGCGGAGATCGCCGCGTTCCCGCAGCAGTGCCTGCGCGCCGACCGGGCTTCCGCGATCGCGCAGTGGGACTACCCCCTCGCCGAGGCGCTGAGCCGCGAGGGCGCCGGCGGCTACCCGGTACTGGAGACCGAGGCCGTCGGCGGCGCCGAGCGCTTCGCTTCCGGCGCGGGGCGCCACGGCCGCTTCCATGAGCCAGGCTGAGCCGACGCTCTCCATCGACGACGAGTCCACTCCGGGGGCCGAGGCGACACGCCTGGCGGCCTATGTCCACGACGAGCGCCTGGCCCTCTATTACCGGTCTCTGCGCCAGTCCCTGCTCGCCGTCCTGGTCAACAGCCTGGTGCTCTGGTGGTTGCTGCGCGACAGCGCGGCGCCGCTGGCACTCCACGGCTGGCTGGCGGCGACCCTCGCCGTTTCAGCCTATCGGCTGTGGACGGCCAGGGGCTTCGCCAGGGCGACGCCCCCGGACCGCCGTGAGACCCGCTGGTATCGCCACGCGATCGCCGGGGCCCTGCTGTCCGGACTGACCTGGGGCGCCGCGGGCTTTATCCTGTTTACGGCGGAGAACAGCTACGACCTGTCGCTGCTGGCCTTCATCATCGCGGGGATGTGCGCGGGTGCCGTGGTCAGCCTGGCCGCGTTCATCGAAGCCAGCCTGCCCTTCCTCGCGCTGTGCATCCTTCCCTTCGCCGTGCGGCTGTTTGCCGAGGGCAGCCTGCCGGCGATCCAGCTCGGAACCATCGCCCTGCTCTACCTGGGTTTCATGGCGCTGGTCACCCGTCGCGTACACGAGACGCTCACCCGCGGCTTCGAGATGACCCACCTGCGCCAGCGCGCCGAGGAAACCGTGGAGCGGCAGGCGCTGTACGACGACCTCACCGGCCTGCCCAACCGCCGCCTGCTCACAGACCGGCTGCGGCAGGCCCGCGCCCACGCCCTACGCCAAGGCAACCGGGCAGCCCTGCTCTTCCTCGACCTGGACCACTTCAAGCGCATCAACGATTCCCTGGGTCACAGCGCCGGCGACGCGGTGCTGCAGGCCGTCGCCGCGCGCCTGCGCGATAAACTGCGCGAGACCGACACCGCCTCGCGGCTGGGGGGCGACGAGTTCGTGGTCCTGCTCACCGAGCTCGACGGCACGCTGGAGCACGTCATCCAGCACACGCACAACACGGCGGAGCGCATTCGCGCCGCGATAGCGGAACCGATCACGATCGAGGGCACCCAGCTTCACCTGAGCGCCAGCATCGGCGTCAGCCTGATGCCCTCGGACAGCGAGGACACCGAGGACCTGCTGCGCCACGCAGACACGGCCATGTACCAGGCCAAGGACGAGGGACGCAACGCCGTGCGCTTCTTCGTACACGAGATGCAGCAGGCCATCGAGGCGCGACTGTCCCTGGAACAGCAGCTGCGCGAGGCGCTGGCGCGCGACGAGCTCGAGCTTTACCTGCAGCCCCAGTGCGATGCCCGCGGTGCCACCTTCGGCGCCGAGGCGCTGCTGCGCTGGCAGCGGAACGGGCAGTGGATCCCCCCCTCCGAGTTCATTCCGGTCGCCGAGGAAACGGGCCTCATCTACGACCTGGGGGACTGGGTCGTGAACGAGGCCTGCCGCCTGCTCGCCGGCTTCCGCGAACTGCCCGGCTGCGAAGCCCTGGTCATGGCCGTCAACGTGAGCACGCGCCAGTTCACGCGCATGGGCTTCTCGGACGCCGTGCTCGCGGCTCTAGAGCGGCACCGGGTTCCCGCCGCGCAGCTGGAACTGGAGGTAACCGAGAGCCTGTTCATCGACGAGCTGGGAACGACCCAGGAGTGCATGGCACGGCTGCACGAGGCGGGGCTGCGCTTCGCCATCGACGACTTCGGCACGGGCTACTCCTCCCTGCGCTACCTGCAGACGCTCGCCGTGGACTCGCTGAAAATCGACCAGTCCTTCGTGCGCGGCGTCATCGATAACCACGGCGACGCGAGCATCGTCCGCGCCACGCTCTCCATGGCCCAGGCGCTGAAGCTCACGGTGCTGGCCGAGGGCGTGGAGAGCGAGGACATCCGGGAGTTTCTCGTCCTGCTCGGCTGCCAGCGCTTCCAGGGCTACCTGTTCGGCCGCCCCGTCCCGGCGCAGGCCTTCCGCGAGCAGCTGCTCTCCGGCGAGGTCGCGCCACCGCCCTAGCCCCGGCGCGGCCCGTATTGGTCTTGCCGGGGAAGGATGGTAGTGTCCTCTGCGCCAATCGCGCCCCGGGGAACCGCCATGAAGCTCCGCCACGCACTTGCCGCGCTCCTGCTCGTTCTCTGCCCCGCGCTCGACGCGGAGCCCCTGCGCGTGGGACTGTCGCCGGACTACCCGCCCATCGCCTGGCGCAGCGGGGACCGTATCGTCGGCCTCGAGGCGGACAACGCCCGCGCCGTGGGCGAGATTCTCTCCCGCGAGGTGAGCCTCGTACCCCTGCCCTTCGACGGGCTGATCCCCGCTCTGCTCGCCGGTGACATCGACGTGATCATGTCCGGCCTCAGCGTGACCGCGGAGCGCAGCCGCATCGTGCGCTTTGCCGACCCCTATCTCCGCGTCGGCCAGATGGCGATCCTGCACCGGGACAAGGTACTGCGCTTCGGTCAGCCCTGGGCGATCTACCAGCCGGGGGTGCGCATCGGCGTAGAGCCCGGCACCACCGGTGCCGCCTTCGCGGAGCGCGAGCTGCCGGACGCCGAAGTCGCTTTCTTCCCGAACCCCGACAGCGCCTTCGAGGCGCTTCGCGAGGATCGCATCGACCTCTACATCCACGACGCACCGACCAGCTGGCGCCTCGCCACCAGCAGCGAGAACGACGACATGATCAGCCTGTACCGTCCGCTCACGGAGGAACAGCTGGCCTGGGCCGTTGCGCCGGGCAACAGTGATCTCCTCGAGGACCTCGACCGCGCGCTTTCCCTGATGCGCGGCGCCGGGACCCTGGGCTACATCATCAACCGCTGGATTCCGGTCGAGGTCACGGTGCAGTGAAGCCGGTTCGCCGGGGGCACCGGGGCCGCTGCGCCGGCCTGCTCGCGCTGCTGGCCCTGCTGCCACTGCTGGCCTTCGCCGACCGGCCGGCGGTCGTCCTCGACCCCGGCCCCGCGGGCCAGGCGCTGACCGGCACCGTCGCCGTCACCGCTGATGCCCCCCTCGACGCCGTGCTGGGCGGCTCGGTCAGCTGGACGTACCCGAGCGGGTCGCTGCGCACCGCGCGCGGCGAGCCGCGCTGGCTGCGCGTGCAGTTCCGGGTGACGGAACCGGGCCGATTCCTGCTCCTGGAGTTGCCGACCACCGCACTGCGCACGGTGGACTTCTACGGCCCCTTCACGACAGACGGCGAAGCGCTCGAGGCGCCGGTGCACAGCGGCCTGCGCGAGCCCTACGCGACGCGCCCCCTCGGCAGCGAGCGCGCCGTGATGCCGCTCGGCCACCTCGCCCCGGGGGATTACCGCGCCTACGCGCGCGTGCAGGCAGACCTCACGCACACGGTGACGCCGATCGCCTGGGACCTGCGCGACTACCAGCACGAGCGGGCGCACAAGCGGCTTTTCGACGGCATCTGCTACGGCGTGCTGCTGACCCTGCTGGTCTACAACCTCGCCCTTACCGCCGTGTTTCGCGATCGTTCCTACGGCTACTACGTGTTCGCCTGCGCGTTCGCCCTGCTGACGCTGGCCACCTTCAACGGGCACGCGGCACACTATCTCTGGCCCGAAAGCCCCTGGCTCATCGAGCACAGCTACCAGGTCGCCCCGGCGCTGTGGCTCGCCTTCAGCGGCCTGTTTGCGCGCGCCTTCCTCGCCATTCCCGGGCGCCTGCCCCGGGTCGACGCGATCCTGAAGCTCGCCATCGCCGCCGCCGTCGTCAATGCGCTGCTCGGCGCAGCGGGCTATACCAGCATCTCCCACCGCAGCACGGAGCTGGTCGCCCTCACCGGGTCGCTGCTGATGATAGGGGTGAGCTTCCGGCGCTGGCGCGAAGGCTATGCGCCGGCGCTGTGGTACATGCTCGCGATCTGTGCGCTGTTCATCACCATCGGCCTCACGGTGATCGTCTCCTGGGGCCTCGGCAACTCCGCTTTCCTCCTGGGCAACGCCCTGCAGATGGGCATCCTCGCGGAAATGGTGGGGCTGGCCATGGCCCTGTCGGCGCGCATCCGGGTCATGCAGGCCGAGAAGCTCGAACTGACCCTGCGCTCGCGGGTGCTGGCCGAGGCGGCGGCAACGGACCCGCTGACCGGAGTCGCCAACCGCAGCGGCCTCGAGGCGGGGGCCCGGGAAATCCTCGGGCGGCCGGGCGAGCACGCGCTCATGCTGCTGGATCTCGACCGCTTCAAGCGCATCAACGACAGCTGGGGGCACGCCGCCGGCGACGCCATGCTGACCACCGTGGCCGAGCGCCTGCGCCAGCAGCTGCGGGCATCGGACCTGATCGCGCGCTCCGGCGGCGACGAGTTCGTCGTGCTGCTCGGCGCCAGCCCCGCCCGCGAGCAGCTGGAGGCCATGGCCCGGCGCCTGGGCGAGCGGCTCTCGGAGCCGGTGTCCTGGGAGGGGGAGGAACTCGCCATCTCGGCGAGTATCGGCGTGGCACTCTGGCCGCAGGACGGTCACAGCCTCGAGGCCCTGATGCTCGCCGCCGACCGGGCGATGTACCACAGCAAGCGCCGGCGCGGGACCTACGCGTTCTTTGATTCACTCACCGGAGAGGTCGCCGGCGAGGCGTCCTAGCGCCGCGACAGCCGGGAGCCTAGACGAGCTGGCAGGCCACGCCGGCCTGGCGGCAGGCGGCCACCACGGTGTTGCGCAGCAGGCAGGCGATGGTCATCGGGCCGACACCGCCCGGCACCGGGGTGATCGCCCCGGCCACCTCCCGTGCCTCCGCGAAGGCGACGTCGCCGACGAGCCGGGCCTTGTCGCCTTCGCCGGGCAGCCGGTTGATGCCGACGTCGATGACCACGGCGCCCGGCTTCAGCCAGTCACCGCGCACCATCTCGGGCCGGCCCACGGCGGCAATGACGATGTCCGCGTGGCGGCACAGCGCCGGCAGGTCCCGGGTGCGGGAATGGGCGATGGTCACCGTGCAGCTCTCCTGCAGGAGCAGCTGCGCCATGGGCTTGCCGACGATGTTGCTGCGCCCGATGACCAGCGCATCCTGCCCGGCGAGATCGTTGTCGAACTGCTCGCGGAGCAGGAGCAGGCAGCCGACGGGGGTGCAGGGCGCGAGCGCATCGGGGTCGCCGTTGGCCAGGGCGCCCGTATTCAGCGGGTGGAACCCGTCGACATCCTTCGCCGGATCGATGGCGCGGATCACGCGCTGCTCGTCGATCTGCGGCGGCAGCGGCAGCTGTACCAGGATGCCGTGCACCGTCGGGTCGGCGTTGAGCTCCGCCACCAGCGCCAGCAGGTCCGCCTCGCTCGTGTCCCCGTCGAGCCGGTGCGTGTGGCTGAGCATCCCCGCTTCCACGGTCTGCCGGCCCTTGTTGCGCACGTAGACCTGGCTGGCCGGGTCCTCGCCCACGAGCACGACCGCGAGGCCGGGCTGGAGGTCGTGGGCCTGGCCCAGCCGGGCCACCTCCGCGGCGACCTGCCCGCGAAGGGCGACGGCTGCCGCCTTGCCGTCAATGATTGCCGCGGTCATGGCTACTCCCTGCAGACCTGTGCACGTGTGGGTTACGGGCCGCGTATGCTAGCAGCAGTCGGCGCTCGCCGCATCGCACCAGTCGCGGAGGTACACCGCGAGGGACCGGCACGCCAGGAGCAGCATGGCCTCGGCCTCGGGAACCAGGAACACGGGCACGCCGGCGAAGCGGGTGGCCGCGCACTGCCCCGGCGCCAGCCGACCGAGGTCGAGCGTGGTGCCCCGGGCGAGCACCCGGTCGCGCGCCGGACCGATCAGCCGCAGCGCGACCTGGCCATCGGTTGCCGGAGTCACCGCCGCGGTGGACCCGGCGAGGGCGGTCTCCAGGGTCTGCACGAGGGAAGCGGTTTCGCTTCCGCCCGCGATAAGCAGCCAGTCCCCCGGTGCGCGGCCGGCGACCCGGCATGTGCTCCCCTCGACCACGCCGCCGGTTGTCGGCAGCGCCGCGCCCAGGGCCGCTTCGGCCCGGCCCTCGGCGTCCGCGTTCCCGGCCACCAGTTGCAGGCGGACGAGCGCGAGGTCCTCCGCCGCCGCGAGACGAAAGCCGTCACGGGCGACGGCGCCGCCGCGCAGCGGTTCCTGCCAGGCCAGCTCAGTCATCGAGGCGCGCTCCTTCCGGGTCGTAAAATGCCGGCGATACCAGCCGCACGGGAACACTCTCCCCGGCATACCACGCCTTGACCACCTCGCCCCGGCGGGCCCGCGCGTCGGCCACCAGGCCGAGGGCCACGGTCCGGCCCAGGGTCGGGCTGTAGCAGGCAGAGGTCACGTAGCCCGCCGAGGCGGTGCCATCGGGGGTCAGCACGTGCGCCCCGTCGCTGAGACGGGCCGCCGGGTCCAGCGGCTCGAGGCCGGTGAACTGGCGGCGCCCCGGGTCCCGGCCGACCGCGAGCTCCAGCGAGCGGCGCCCGACGAAGTCCGCCGCCTGGCGCTCGATGGCCCGCCCCCAGCCGAGGTCCTGCGGCATGGTGGTACCGTCGGTATCGGTACCCACGTGCAGGTAGCCCTTTTCCGTGCGCAGCACCATGAGCGCCTCCAGGCCGAAGGGCAGCAGGCCGTGATCGCGCCCGGCGGCCAGCAGCGCCTCCCAGGCGGCCCGCCCGTAGCCCGCGGGCACGCTGATCTCGAAAGATACCTCTCCGGTGAAGCTGGCCCGCAGCACCCGGCAGGGCACGCCGGCGAGGTGGCCGGCCCGGAACTGCATGTGCGGGAACGCCTCGCGATCCAGGTCGATATCACTCGGCACTGCTTCCAGGACGGCGCGGGCTGCGGGGCCGCTGAGCATGGCCGTGGCCCAGGCGGTGGTGACGTCGGTGACGAGGACGTCGAGGTCCGTCCACTCGCACTGCAGCCACTCTTCGAGATGTTCCCGCACCGCCGTGGCACCGCCCGAGGTGGTGTGCAGTAGGAAGTGATCCTCGGCGAGGCAGACCACCACGCCGTCGTCCATGACGATACCGGTCTCGTTGAGTACCAGGCCGTAGCGGGCAGCGCCCGGCCGCAGGGTCAGGAGGTTGTTGACGTAGACGCGGTTCAGGAACCCGCGCGCATCCCGGCCGCGCACCTCCAGCTTGCCCAGGGGCGAGTAGTCGAGGAGCCCCGCTGCCTCGCGCACGGCGCGCACTTCCCGGGTGACCGCTTCCGCCTCGCGCTCGCCGTGGCGGGGATAGTACGCCGGGCGCTGCCAGCCGCCGTAGTCCTCGAGTGCTGCGCCCAGGGCGAGGTGCGATTCGTGGGCCGGCAGGCGCCGGAAAGGCTGGTACAGCGCCCCCATTTCCAGGCCCCCGAAGGCGCCGAGCGTCGCCGGGTGGTAGGGCGGGCGGAAGCGGGTCGTACCCACCTCGGGCACCGGCCGGCCCGACAGCTCTGCGAGGAGCCCGAGCGCATTGACGTTGCTGGTCTTGCCCTGGTCGATGGACATACCCGCCGTGGTGTAGCGCTTGAGATGCTCCACGGAGCGGTAGTTCTCGCGCACGGCCAGCTCGATATCGGCCGCGGTGACGTCGTACTGAAAATCCACCCACTGGCGGTTGCTGGCCACACCCGGGGTGACCCAGAGCGGCCCGGTATTGAGCGCTTCACCGAAGTCCCCGACCGCGCGGCCGACGACGGTCACGGCCTGCGCGCAACCGGCCGGCACGAAACAGCTGTCCGCCTCGCGCCAGTGCAGCCGCCCGCCGGCCTGCGAGTACAGGTGCACGGTGGGGGTCCAGCCCCCGGCCAGGGCCAGCACATCGCAGGGCAGGCTCTTGCGGGACGCCAGCAGGCCACTGCCGTCGGGGGCCAGCGCCTGCAGCGTGATGCCGTCCAGGGCCGGGTCGCCGCGGGTTTCGACCACCGCGTGGCCGAGGTGCTGAACGATGCCGGCTCGGGCTGCCGCCTGGCGCAGGGCGTCGTCCACCTCGCGGCGCACGTCGACGATGTGGGCGACCGGTACACCGTGGGCGGTGAGCGCCAGGGCGCGGCGCCAGGCGCTGTCGTTATTGCTGTAGAGGGCGAGCTCGGCGCCCGGCACGACCCCGTAGCGCAGCGCGTATTCACAGAGCGCCGATGCGAGCATGATCCCCGGCCGGTCGTTGTCCGGAAACACCAGCGGACGCTCCAGTGCGCCGGTGGCGAGCACGACCCGCCCGGCAAAAAGACGCCACAACCGCTGCCGGGGCCGGGTGGCCGGCGCCGCCGGGCCGAGGTGGTCCGTGCAGCGCTCCAGCGCCGCGAGCACGTTGTGGTCGTAGTAACCGTTGACGGTCGTGCGCGTGAGCAGGGTGACGTTGTCGCGGGCGGCGAGGGTCGCCAGGGCCTCGTCGAGCCAGGCCCGGTCCGCCGGGTTCGGGCTGGCGAGGAGGCTGCCGCCGGGGAACTCCTGCTCGTCGATGAGCAGCACGCGGTCATCACCGCTGGCGCTCGCTTCAAGGGCAGCGCGCAGGCCCGAGCGGCCCGCACCGACGACGACCACCTCGGCGTGAGCGTTCTCCTTGACGTACCACTGCGGGTCCGGCGCGGTCGGCGCCCGGCCGAGGCCGGCCGCGCGACGCACCAGCGGCTCCCAGAAGTGCCAGCTCGGCCACTGGAAGGTCTTGTAGTAGAAGGCCGCCGGCAGCAGGGCGCGGAACCGGTCGAGAACGCCCCAGAAGTCGCGGCGCACGCCGGGCCAGGCATTCTGCCCGCGGGCCGACAGGCCGGGATACAGCGGCACCAGCGTGGCGCGCGCATTGGGCTCGGCGCGCGCGCCCTCCCCCAGCTGGACGAAGGCACCGGTCTCTTCCGGACCCGCGGCGAAAATGCCCCGCGGCCGGTGGAACTTGAAGCTGCGGCCGACCACGGCCACGCCGTTGGCGAGCAGGGCTGAGGCCAGGGTGTCACCGGCGTAGCCCGTGTAGCGGCGCCCATCGAAGGTGAACTCGATCGGCGCCGAGAGGTCGACGCGCGCGTGCGGAAGGCGCTGGATCGTCGGCTTCACGCGCGCCCCCCCCGGTCGAGCTGCGGCTTCCCGGCGCCCATGGGGTAGACGGCGACAATCTCGTGGCTCACCAGGTCCCGGGCCACGTTGAACCACTGGCCACAGCCGTAGCGGTGATGCCAGCGCTCGTAGTGCACGCCCTTCGGGTTTTCGCGCAGGTACAGGTAGGCGGACCAGGTCTCGTCGTCCACCGCGGCCGGCTCCGCCGGGCGCGCGACGTGGGACTCGCCGCCGCAGCGGAATTCGTCTTCGCTGCGCAGGCCGCAGCAGGGACACTCGATACGCATCATGCCGGTTGGATCCTCACAGCCTGCTTTCGCTCCCGCTCGTCAGTGTGCGACGCCGGACGCGGCGCCCTCGTCGATGAGCCGCCCGCTCACGAAGCGGTCCAGGCCGAAAGGCTCGATCAGCTCGTGGGGCCGGTCCTCGGCCATGGTCCAGGCCAGGGTCTCGCCTCCCGCGGGGATGGCCTTGTAGCCACCGGTACCCCAACCGGTGCTCAGGTAGAGCCCCGTGACCGGCGTCTTGCCGATGATGGGGCTGGTGTCCGGGGAAATATCCACGATGCCCGCCCACTGGCGCATGAGCCGCATGCGCGACAGGGCCGGGTACAGCTCCACCACCGCGCCCAGCACCGCCTCGGTGCCGCGCAGGGAACCGCGTTGGCCGTAGGACGGGTACAGGTCCGTACCGCCGCCGATGACGAACTCTCCGCGGTCCGATTGCGACAGGTAGCAATGCACCGCGGGTGAGATGACGATGTGGTCGAAGCAGGGCTTCACCGGCTCCGTGACCATGGCCTGCAGCGCCTGGCTCTCGATCGGCAGGCGCAGGCCTGCCATGGCTGCCAGTTCCGAGCTGTGGCCGGCCACGGCCAGGGCGACCTTGTCGCTGCGCACCGTGCCCTGCGTGGTCCGGAGCCCGCAAACGGCACCGCCGGCGACATCGATCCCGGTGACCTCGCAGTGCTGGATGATGTCGACACCGAGGGCGTCCGCCGCCCGCGCATAGCCCCAGGCGACGGCATCGTGGCGGGAGATCGCCCCGCGCTTCTGCATGAAGGCACCGTAGACCGGGTAGCGGGCCCGGCGGCTCATGTTGAGCAGCGGCACCCGTGCGGCGACCTGGTCCCGGGTGAGCAGTTCGGCATCCACCGGCTGCAGCTGCATGGCCGTGACCCAGCGGCGATAGGTCTCGAGCTCGTGGCGGCTGGCCGCGAGGCCGATGATGCCCTGCTGGCTGAGCATGATGTTGAAGTTCAGCTCGCGGCCCAGCCCCTCGTAGAGGCGCAGTGAATGATCGAAGAAGCGGGTGCTCTCCGGGTAGAAATAGTTCGAGCGGCTCACGGCGGTGTTGCGCCCGGTGTTGCCACCGCCTAGCCAGCCCTTCTCGAGGACGGCGATGTTGCGCATGCCGTGCTGCTTCGCGAGGTAATAGGCGGTTGCCAGGCCGTGCCCGCCGCCACCGACGATCACCGCGTCGTAGCTGCCTTTGAGAGACGGGTTGCGCCAGGCCTGGGGCCAGTCCCGGTGGCCGTTGAGCGCCCCCCGGAGCAACGAGAGTGCCGAGTAGCGCATGACCTAGAGAATCACCGTGCGCTGGCCGTTGAGGATCACCCGCTGCTCGCAGTGCAACCGCACCGCCTGCGCGAGCGCCGTGGCCTCGATATCGTGCCCGTAATGCACCATCTGCTGGACCGACACCTGGTGGTCGATGGGCCGCACCTCCTGCGCAATGATCGGCCCTTCGTCGAGATCCGAGGTCACGTAGTGGGCGGTCGCGCCGATCACCTTCACCCCGCGCTCATAGGCCTGGTGGTAGGGCCGCGCGCCCTTGAAGCCCGGGAGGAAGGAGTGATGGATGTTGATCGCCCTGCCCTCGATGCGGCGGCAGAGGTCGTCTGAAAGAATTTGCATATACCGCGCCAGGACCAGGAGGTCGACCCGCTCCGTCTCCATGAGCGCGTACAGCGCGGCCTCCTGCTCGGGCTTGTTGTCCGCGGTGACCGGCAGGTGATGGTAGGGCAGGCCGTGGAACTCGGCCAGCCGGCGGCAATCCTCGTGGTTGCTGACCACGGCGACGATCTCCGCCGGGAGGGCCCCGGCCTGCCACTTGGTGAGCAGCGCGCTCAGGCAGTGATCGTAGCGCGACACCGCCACCAGCACCCGCGGCCGCTGGCCCACCGGGCGCAGCGTGTAGTCCATGGCCATGTCCGCCGCCAGCGTCTCCAGGCGGCTTGCCAGTTCGGCGTAGGGCACGGTCATGGCCCGGTCATCGAAGACGCAGCGCAGGAAGAACATCTCCGTGACCGGGTCGCTGTAGTTCGACACCTCGGTGATGTAGGCGCCGCATTCGTACATGAGGCCGGAGTAACGGGCGACGACGCCCAACCGGTCCGGGCAGCGGAAGGACAGGACATAGGCCCGGGGCGTGCTCTCCGTTGTAGTGTCGGCCATGGCGGGTCGGGTTCCGGGTCGGGGGCGACCATGATCGCCAAGGGCCCGCGACAGTTCAATAGGAACGGGGAGAGGACGATGGGGGAGGACACCGTTCTATGGCGGGGGAGGACGACGTTGCACCGGGGCGCCCGAGCGGTGACTATTGTGCCCCCGAAGACCGGCAGTGGCGGACAGGCTGCATCACGGTCTGAAGTACCCGGCAAGAAAAACCCAGCGACAGCCAGAAGGAAAGCAGCATGTCCCAGGTAGAAACCCGCGTCGACGGCCACATCCTCCATATCCACCTCACCCGCCCGGAGAAGTACAACGCGCTTAGCCTCGAGATGTACCACGCGCTGGCCGAGGCCTATTACCGGCTGGACAACGACCCGGAGCTGCGCGTGGCCGTGCTGTCGGCAGAGGGCAAGCACTTCACCGCCGGCGTCGAGCTGGACCAGTGGGCCGGGATTTTCTCCTCCGGCGAGGGCTTCCCGGTGCAAGAGGGCGAAGTGGACCCCCTCGGCACCGCGGGGGACCTGCATCGCAAGCCCGTGGTGATCGCCGTGCAGGGCTACTGCTTCACCTGGGGCGTGGAGGCGCTGCTGAACACCGAGATCCGCGTCGCCGCCCGCGATACGCAGTTCCAGATGCTGGAGGTGCAGCGGGGCCTCTATCCCTGCGGCGGCGCGACCCTGCGCCTGCCCCGGGAGATCGGCTGGGGCAACGCCCAGCGCGTGCTGCTCACCGGTGACCGCTGGAGCGCGGACGACGCGCTGCGCTGGGGCATGGTGCAGGAACTCACCGAGCCCGGCGAACAGATCGACCGGGCCCTGGCGCTTGCCCGCAGCGTCGCCGACGCCGCGCCGCTCGCGGTGCAGGCCTGCCTGCGGGCCACGCGCTTCAGCCAGGAGCACGACCGCGAGAGCTCAGTGGCCCAGTTCCTTCGCGACCTCGTGCCGGTCATGGCCAGCGAGGACGCGGCCGAGGGCGTGCAGTCCTTCGTCGAGCGCCGCAAGGCGGTGTTCAGGGGCCGCTGATCAGGAGATCGAGCCCAAAGAGGGCTTGCCATCCCTAAAGCGTGGTCTACGTTTAGCAAACGGTCGGTGTCGGCCGCGGGTGCGTGCTGCACCCTCTCATTGCAGCAAAAAAGGACAAGAACTATGCGATACCTGGCACTAGCAGCAGCCGCGGCGGCCATCACCTGCGCCACACCGGCAGCCCTGGCCGACAGCCATGGCATGGGCGCCCACAAAAAGGTGGCAACCGGCTGGGTCGAGGCCGCCTGCGGCGACCTGGAGGGCTTCATCGCCTACGTCGATGCCCACATGGCTGACGACGGGGTCTTTATGCCCCAGCGGTACGTGGGCTTCGGCTTTTCCTTCGACCCGAACAACCGGGAAGAATCCGTCGTCGCCATGGTGACACCGGGGACGCCGGCAGCCGAGGTACTGAAAGAGGGCGACGTTTTCGTCTCGGTCGGCGGCGTACCCGCCACCTGGGAAAACCGGGATCGCCTGGTCTTCCGCGGCAAGCCCGGCGAACCGGTGAATGCCGTCATCCGGCGCGACGGCGAGGAGATGAACATCGCGGTCAAGCGGGGCATCATCGCCAGCAAGAACGACAAGGCGCGCTCGCTGCGCGGCCTGCGCATGAGCGACGCCGAGAACTGGCCGGCCGACGCCTGCGAGGTGATCGAGGCCGTGGGCGAAGGCAACGTCGTCTATGTGCACGACCGCTTCAGCGCCACAGAGGCCGATACGGGGATTCCCTACGAGCAGCGCTCCGTAACCCGTTTCGAGTTCAACGAGGACGGCGAGATCAGCAAGGTCTGGAGCCTCGACGAGGGCCGTTTCGTCCTCGAACAGCTGGGCTACACCATCAGCCGGTGAGCCTCCTTGCACCCCGCCGCCGGGCGGGGTGCTGCTAAACTCCGCGGCGACGGGCCCAGGAACCCGGACGCCGATGGACACCACTCCGCTTTCCCTCGACGAGATTCACGACCTCGCCTTTTCGGTGCTGGCAGCCAACGGTTGCGACGCAGCCAACGCCGAGGCCGTGGCGCGCACCGTCACCGCCGCGGAGCGCGATGGCGCCACCTCCCACGGCCTCTTCCGCCTGCCCGGCTATGTCGCCTCCCTGCGCAACGGCCGCGTGCGCGGCGACGCGGATCCTACGGTCACGGGGATCACCCCGGCCTTCCTCCGCGCGGACGGCGACGGCGGCTTTGCGCCGCTGGCCCTCGAACGCGGCCTGCCGGCCCTCGCCGACGCCGCCCGGACACTCGGCGTGGCGGCGCTGGCCATCAACGACTGCTACCACTTCGCCGCCCTGTGGCCGGAGACGGAGGCCCTCGCCGACAACGCCCTGGCCGGCATCGCCTGCGTGAACTACGCGGCGGTGGTGGCGCCCCACGGCGGCAGCGAACCGATCTTCGGCACCAACCCCCTCGCCTTCGCCTGGCCGCGCCCCGGTGCCGACCCGGTGGTGGCCGACATGGCCACGGCGGCCATGGCCCAGGGGGAAATCCAGCTCGCTGCGCAGGCCGGGCATCCCGTCCCCGAGGGCACCGGCGTGGACGCAGACGGCGCAGCCACGACGGACCCGGCCGCCATCCTCGCCGGTACGCAGCTCCCCTTCGGCGGGCACAAGGGTTCGGCCATCGCCCTGCTGGTGGAGCTGCTGGCGGCCGCAGCGACCGGGGACGCGTTCAGCTACGAGGTCGCCGGAGACTCGGCCGATGGCGGACCGACCCGGGGCGGCGAATTCATCATCGCCCTCGATCCGGCGGTCCTCGCCGGCGCCGGCTCGGGGAGGGGCTCCCGTCAACCGCAGTCGACGGCGACAACAACACCGACAGCGCCAGCGATGACGAGGACGCGGGCCGCGTCGCGACGCGCGCCAACGCGTATTGGGGTGCGGAGGACGACGACGACGAGGGATGGTGGATTTTT
>CAJWWA010000048.1 GCA_913048495.1 uncultured Halieaceae bacterium | reverse complement strand
CGGCCCGTTGGTCAGCACACGGTCCCAGCGCACCGCCGAGAGCATGGCCAGTAGCGGTTGCCGCTTGGTGTGCATGTCCTCGACCGATGCGTAGGCGCCGTGCACCGTGCCCGTGCGGTACCACTTGATCAGCGCGGCGAGCACCTCCTCCTCGTGCGCGCACATGAGCGAGTCGCGCTGCACGAGGTCCACGAGCACGTCGGCCGGCAGCGCTTCGACATCGATAGCTTCAAGGCGTCCTTCGACGAGCTCTTCGATTTCTTCCTGGCCCACGACTACACGCTGCACAGCGATTTCGTCTGGGTCGGCTTCTACCTGATCACCCTCTACCTCACCCTCGAGGAGGGCGGACAGGCGCACGACGTGCGCGCGATCTGCGAGGAGGTGCTCCTCCCCGGTTGAAGCCCTGACCGGGAGCCTTCGCGGGCGGCCTATTCGAAATCCGGCAGCGCGGGTTTCACCAGCGTCTTGCCCGCCTCCCGCCAGGCGTCGATACCGCCGGCGATGGAGGCCACGTGGAGGTAGCCCATCTCCTGCATCGCGACCGCCGACAGCGCGGCGCGGCCGCTGGTCTTGCAGTAGACGAGCACGCGCCGGCTGCGGTCTTCCAGCGCCGGGTCGGCGGTGAGCTTGAACTCGAGCATTCCGCGCGGAATGTTCACGGCGCCGGGCAGGTGGTCCTCGCGGAACTCATCCGGCTCGCGCACGTCGATCACCAGGTCGATGTCGGCGAGGGACGCCTCCGCCTCATCCGGGGTCACCTCGTGGATTCTCGCCTTGGCGTCGGCGACGAGGTCGTGGGCTGTCTTCACGGATCGCTCCTGTTCACGGCTTAGCGTCCCCCCAGTCTAGCGCAGCGCCGGCGCGGCCGGATGATCCCGGTCAAAGCCAGCGCCGGAGGCGGAAGGCGGCGAGCACCAGCACCGCCGCGACGATGCAGCCGCCGGCGACGACCCAGAAGGCGTTCTCGTTCTCCACCCCGGGCATGCCGCCGACGTTGATGCCCATGAGCCCCGTGAAGAAGCCGAGCGGCAGGAACAGCGCAGCGACCAGGGACAGCAAATACATGCGGGCATTCAGCTGCTCCGACAGGCGCGCGGCGAGTTCGTCGTGGGAGACCGCGGCGCGCTCGCGCACCTCGTCGATGGCCTCGACCAGGCGCACCTGCCGATCGGCGATCTCGCGCAGGCGCAGCCGGTCGAGCTCGCCGATCCACGGCAGCGGCTCCGTAGCCAGCCGGGCCAGGGCCTCGCGCTGGGGCGCGAGGTAGCGGCGGATGGCGATGGTGCGCTTGCGCAGGCGGCCCAGGGTGGCGCGCAGCGAGCCGGTATCCTCGAGCAACAGGTCCTCCTCGACGCCGAGCACCGCATCCTCGAAACCCTCGATGCTGTCGCTCATGCGCTGCACCAGGCGGTCGAGCCAGGCCACGAGCAGCGCCGTCGCCGAGTCGGGGCCGTCGCCGGCGCGCAGCGCGGCGAGCATGTCCTCCGTGGACTGCAGCCGGCGGCGGCGCACGGTGATCACGCGCTCGCCGTCGCTCCACAGGCGCAGCGAGACCATGTCCTCCGGGGCCTCGCCGGGGTTCAGGTTGATCCCGCGCAGCGTGAGCAGCAGGTTGTTGGCCCGCGTCAGCACCCGGGGCCGGGTCTCCTCCATGAGCAGGCCGTCGATGGCGATGTCGTTGAGTCCGCTGTGCCCCTCCAGGTACGCGCGGGTCGACGGCTCGTCGAGCCGCAGGTGTACCCAGAGGCAGCCGCACCCGGGGCGCCAGGCCAGGACCTCGTCCCAGGCGACTTCCCGGGCACCGCCGGCACCGTCGAGTTGCAGGGCGTGGATCACACCCTCCGGCCAATCGTCCATCGTCGTCCTCCGCGGAGTTTCCCTCGCAAAAATACCATTTGTCGTCACCGGCTGCCTGTGCTACTTACGCTGCCGAGGGCGCAAGGCCGCGCGGCCACACCGGTGAGCGCACCGCCCTGGAAAACCCGCACATGCGCAAGACGCTCATCGTTGTCGACGATGAAAGCTGCCTGCCGGCCGACGCCGGCGAACACTGGCTCACCTTCCAGGCCTACCTGGAGGACTATCCCCGCGCCGGGGAGCCACCGACGCGACTGATCAATCTCTGCGACACGGCCCAGTACCTGAGCCGCGGCTACTACTGCTCGCTTCTCGCCGAGGCGCGGCAGCACGCCGCGCTGCCGAGCGTGGAAACCATCAACGACCTGCGCCAGCGCGAGGACGAGCCCGGGCCGCTGCTACTGCCCGCCGGCAAGGATGCGCGCCAGGTGAGCGAGGCGCCCGGTGACACGGCGCTGGTGTTCTTCGGCCAGTGCAGCGAAACCGCCTGGCAGGGTGTCGCCCGCCAGGCCTTCCGCCGCTACCCGGCGCCGATCCTCACCCTGCACCGCGAGGCCAGTGGGGCGGTGCGCATCGGCCGCGGCAGCTTCGCCAACCTGGAGGACGAAGAGCGCGGGCAATGCCTGACCGCCCTCGAGCGCTTCACCAGCCGGGTCTGGCGCGCGCCGCCGGCGGACAAGCGGCTGCGCTGGGAAATGGCCATCCTCACGGACCCGGCGGAGAGCAGCCCGCCGAGCGACGCCGGTGCGCTGCGCCGCTTCATCGCCGCCGCCGCAGCGGTGGGCATCCGCGCGGAAACCATCAGCCACGACCAGGCGGACCCGATCAGCCGCTACGACGCCCTGTTCATCCGCGAGACCACGGCCATCGACCACCCCAGCTACCGGCTGTCGCGGCGCGCGGAGCGCGAAGGGCTGGTGGTGATCGACGATCCGCGCTCCATCCTGCGCTGCTGCAACAAGATCTTCCTGCACGACGCCTTCAGCTACCAGGGCGTGCCGGCACTGCCCACGCTCGTGGTGGGCGCCGCGACGGAGAGCGAACTGGACCGCATCGAGGCGGCGCTGGGCTACCCGGTGGTGCTGAAACTGCCCGAGGGCTCCTTCTCCCGCGGTGTGTTCCGCATCCACGACCGCCCCGAACTGCGCCAGCGCCTCGGCGAGCTGCTGGAGGAGACCACCCTGGTGCTGGCCCAGGCCTACTGCTTCACCGCCTTCGACTGGCGCATCGGCATGCTCGCGGGTCGGCCCATCTACGCCTGCCGCTACCACATGGCGCGCAACCACTGGCAGATCTATCACCACGGCCGGCGCCGGGACAGCTCCGGCGGCTTCGATACGCTGCCGACCTTCGAGGTGCCGCCCAAGGTGCTGCAGGCGGCGACCCGCGCCGCCGCCGTGGTCGGTGACGGCCTGTACGGGGTGGACCTGAAGGAGCGCGACGGCTCGGTCTACGTTATCGAGGTGAACGACAACCCGAGCATCGAGCGCGGCGTCGAGGACCGCTACCTGGGCGACGAGCTGTACGCGCTGATCATGGCCGAGTTCGCCCGGCGCCTGGAGCTCCGCGGCCGGGGCTAGCCGTCGAGGCGCTTCTCGAGCCGCAGCCCGTCGCCGCCGCCCTCGTAGTAACCCGGCAGCCGCTCGCGCTCGGCGTAGCCCGCGGCGCGGTACAGGGCGCGCGCCGGTGCGTTGGTCGCGGGCACCTCGAGCCGTGCCACCGCGTAGCCGCGTTCGCGCGCCGTGCTTTCCAGGGCCGCCAGCAGCCTTCCGCCCAGCCCGCTGCCCCGGGCACCGGGCGCCACCGCCAGCGAATAGATGCGCGCGACCCGCCCGGCCCGGTGCAGGCTGGCGAGGCCGTAGGCGACGATCGCGCCGGCGCGCTCCGCCACGAGGCAGCGGCCATAGGGCACGCGGAGCCAGCGCCGCAGGGCGCGGCGGCTGAGCCGGTCGCCCGTGAAGCTCGCTGCCTCGATGGCCAGCAGGTCGGGCAGGTCGTCGGGGCGCGCGGGGCGCAGCGTGATCGAGGGTCGAGAGGTCGCCATGGGCGCGACTATAATCGAGGGCCCCGGGGCGGTCACTGCCCCGCCGGCAGGGAGTACGGATGCAACACCGGGATCAGCAGGTCCTCGACTTCGCCCACGAACACTGCGCGCACGGCGCCTGGCTAGTGACCATCATCGCCGCCAGCGGCTCGTCACCGCGACCCGTGGGCTCGCTCCTCGCCTGCGCCGACGACGGCACCCGCGCGGGTTCCGTCTCCGGCGGCTGCGTGGAGGAAGATCTCCTTGAGCGCCTCGCCGGCGGCGAGTTCGCCGGCCGCCGCGCGGCGCAGGTGGAATACGGCGTGAGCGCCGAGGAGAACGCCCGCCTCGGCCTGCCCTGCGGTGGCCGGCTGACCCTGCTGCTGCAGCGCCTCGGCGCCGCTGACCGCCCCTGGCTCGCCGCGCTGGGCGCGGCCATCGGGGAACGCCGCTGCCTCTGTCGCAGCGTGGCGCTGGCGAGCGGCGAGACAACCCTCGTTGACGGTGACACGCCGGCGCTACCGCAGCTGGACGAGGGGACTTTCCGGCAGGTCTTCGGGCCCCAGCAGCGCCTGCTCCTGGTCGGCGCCGGGGAGCTGGCCGCCAGCCTGGCAGAGCTGGCGCTGGCCATGGACTACGACGTGCTGGTGACCGACCCGCGACAGAGCGTCCTGGACCAGTGGACCGGGCCCGCCGTGCCGCTTCTGCAGGGCATGCCCGATGACATCGCCCGGGAGCACGCGGCCGACCGGCATTCACTGGTGATCACCCTCACCCACGACCCGCGCATCGACGACATGGCGCTCATGGAGGCGCTGGACAGCGACGCGTGGTACGTGGGCGCGCTGGGTTCTCGGCGAACCACCGAGGCGCGCCGTGAGCGGCTGCTTGAGCTGGGTGTGTCGGAGACCGCGCTGGCGCGGCTGCACGCGCCCGTGGGCCTGCCCATCGGCAGCAAGACACCGCTGGAGATCGCCGTGGCGATCATGGCGGAGCTGGTGCAGCTCAGGCGTCGCGGGGCGGCGGCGGCCTGAGCCCGCTCGCGGCTCAGGCGCGGAGCTGGTCGCCGATGGGCAGCTCGCGGATGCGCTTGCCGGTCGCGGCGAAGATCGCGTTGCACAGCGCCGGCGCGAAGGGCGGCGTGCCCGGCTCGCCGACACCGGCGGGCGGCGCGTCGGAATCGACCACCTCCACGCTGATCGCCGCCGGCGCCTCCGGCATGCGCGCCACCGGGTAGTCGTCGAAGTTGCCCTGCTCCACCGCACCGTCCTTGACGGTGATGGCGGAGTGCAGCGCGTAGCTCAGGCTGAACACCGACGCCCCCTCCATCTGGTTGCGCACGGAGTCGCGGTTGACCACCGTGCCGGCATCCACGGCGACCCAGGTGCCGGGGATGCGCAGGCTGCCGTCCTCGGCGACGGCGACCTCGACCACGGTCGCCACGTAGGTCAGGAAGCTGCGGTGCACCGCGAGACCCAGGCCGGAGCGGGCCGGCAGCTCCCGGCCCCAGCCCGCCATCCCGGTGGCGCGGCGCAGCACGTGCTTCAGGCGCCCCGTGTCGAAGGGGTACTCGTCGAAGTCGGCGCCGTAGTTGTCGAACTTCGAGCCTTCGGCCTTGAAGTCGATGACGCGGTCCGGGCCGATGGCCTCGAGGAGGAAATCGCGGTGGTCGCGGCCCGCCTTGTGCGCCATCTCCGCCAGGAAGGACTGCAGCGCGAACACGTGGTAGATGTTGGCCACGGAGCGCATCCAGCCCGTGCGCACCTGCGCCGGCGCGCGGCCCGTCTCGGCCTGGATGTGGGGGATGGCCAGCGGCGCGTCGGAGAGCCCCAGGTCCGTCTCGAAGCCCGGCACCTCGGCGCCGGCCTCGAAGGTGGCGTTGATGGTCGGGAAGGTCGAGCGGTGGCGCAGGGCCGCGAGGCGGCCGTCGCCGTCCAGCGCCGCTTCCAGGCGCTGCGCGCTCACGGTGTGGAAGAAACCGTGGCGGATGTCGTCCTCGCGCTGCCACTGCACCCGCACCGGGCGTCCGCTCTTGTGCGCGAGCCAGGCGGCTTCGGCGGAGAAGTCCGGCTTGGACTTGCGGCCGAAGGCGCCGCCGAGCAGCGTGACGTGGACCTTGATCTTCTCCGGCGGCAGGTCGAGCAGTCCGGCGATCAGCGACTGGTCCGCCTGCGGGTTCTGGGTCGCGGCCCAGACCTCCATCACGCCGTTCTCGAAGCGGGCCGTGGCCGAGGGCGGCTCCATGGGCGCCTGCGCCAGGTGCGGCACGTAGTACTCGGCGGCGTGCCGACGCTCGTCGCCGGCCTCGGCCAGCGCGCCCTCGACGTCGCCCTTGCTGCGATGCACGTCGCCGGGCTCACGGCAGGCTGCCTCGAGGCGGCCGCGGAAGCTGGCCGAGTCGTAGCCGGCGTTCGGCGACTCCGACCAGTTGATTTTCAGCTTGTCGCGCCCCAGCTGCGCGGCCCAGGTATGCTCGGCGAGCACCGCCACGCCGCCCAGGGGCTTGAACATCACCGGGTTTTCCGTGAGCGCGGGCATGCGGATCACGTCCACCACGCCGGACACCTCGCGCGCGGCGCTGTCGTCGACGGAGGCGACGTCGGCGAGGACCACGGGCGGCCGGGCGATCATGGCCACCAGGGTGCCCGGAAGGCGCACGTCGGCGGCGAAAGTCGCCTTGCCGCTGACGATGTCGTCCATGTCGACAATGGCCTTGCCCTTGCCGATGTAGCGCCAGTCCTTGCGGTCCTTGGGCGTGACGTCCGTCGGCGGCTCGCGACCGGCGACGGCCTCGACCAGCTCGCCGTAATCCAGCGACCGGCCGCTGGCATCGTGGTAGACGCGATGCTGCTCCGCGCGGCAGCTGCCGGGTTCCACGCCCCAGCGCTCGGCCGCGGCGTCCCGGAGCATGCGGCGCACGGTGGCGCCGACCAGGCGCAGCCGCTCGAGGTTGAAGCGTATGCTGCGCGAGCCGTCCGTGTTCTGATCGCCGTAGCGCTTGTCGCCGAGGGCCTGGGCGATGGTGATGCGGTCCCAGTCGGCCTCGAGCTCGTCGGCAACGATCTGCGCCACCGCCGTGCGCGCATGCTGGCCCATCTCGGAACGGTGGCAGGTGATCTCAACGGTGCCGTCGGGCTGGAGGGCGACGAAGAGCCGCGCCTCGCTGTCCGCGGCGGCCGCTTCCGAAGCGACGGCGCCGGGCACGGCCCGGCGGCCCAGGAGCGGCACGGCAAAAACGGCAGCGCCGGCAACCGCCGTCGTGCGCAAGAAGCGCCGGCGGGAAAGATCGAAGTAATCGGTCATGACGCGGGCTCCGCCAGGTCGAGGAGAGCAGCCTTGATGCGCGGGTAGGTGCCGCAGCGGCAGATGTTGCCGGCCATGGCCTCGTCGATGGCGTCCGTGTCCGGCGACGGGTTCTTCGCGAGCAGCGCCGCCGCCTGCATGATCTGCCCGGGCTGGCAGTAGCCGCACTGGGGCACCTGGTGCTTCGCCCAGGCCTTTTGTACCGGGTGGTCCGCGTTCTCGGCCAGGCCCTCGATGGTGGTGACGGCCTTGCCCTCGGCGGCGGCGACGGAGGTCACGCAGCTACGCACGGCTTCGCCGTCTAGGTGCACGGTACAGGCGCCGCAGAGGCCGGCGCCGCAGCCGTACTTGGTGCCTGTCAGCGTGGCGACGTCACGCAGGTACCAGAGCAGCGGCAGCGTGCCGTCGCCCTCGACGCTGTGCGCCTCGCCGTTGACGGTGAACTTGATCATCGATCTCTCCCGGAGCTTCCCGTACCCTTCGGACTCCCTACCCTAGCGCGTCGCGGGCCGCGTTGCGACCGGTGCCGTGATGCGCGACCTTCGGGGGTTGGCTACAGGCCGGAACCGTCGGCGGAGTAGATCACCCAGATCTTGGTGTAGCCGTCGGTCTCCCAGACCCCGGTCCACTCCTTCGGAATGGTTACCGCTTCGCCCGCCTCGATCTCGGTGACCGTGCCGTCGCTGGAGGTCAGCGTGACGCCGCCCTCGAGGAAGTACATGAACTCGTCGACCCCGTAGGGCTCGTCGATCTCCCAGCGCGAGGGGCCGGCGCGGTACATGCCGGAGGCGAACTTGCCGTCGCTCGACTTCAGCGAGGTGATGTCGAGAACCGAGCCGTTTTCCGAGACCAGCGTCTCCGGGCTGTCGAAGAGCCCGCCGGCCAGGTCTTCCCGGCTCATCTCCGCCGGGTGGGTGGCCTCCGCGGCGGCAGGCAGAGCGGCAAAGGGCAGCGCGGCGGCGAGGATGCCGGTGGCGATCAGGGACTTGGCGCGAAACATGGGAACCTCCTCGGTTCGGGTCAGTGAATGGGGCCGGCGTACCGGGTCAAAGATAGCCGATAGCCAGGTAAGCGGCCGCGGCGATGGCCGCGGCCACGAGGGCGTAGGGCAGCTGGGTCAGCGCATGCTGTAGCGGTGTGCAGCCCGTTGCCTGCGCCGTCAGCACCGTCGCGTCCGAGTAGAAGCAGGCGTGGCTGCCGAAGGTACTGGCCGAAAGCGTGGCGCCGATGAGCAGCGTCATGTCGGCACCGAGGCTCTGGCCGAGGCTGGCCACGATGGGCAGCACGATGACGAAAACGCCCCAGTTGGAGCCGGTCATGAAAGAGACCAGCCCCATGCCGACGAAGATCACCACCGGCAGCGACTGCGCCGAGAGCAGCGGCTCGAGGCTGGCGACTACGTAGGGCGCCAGGCCCAGGTCGTCGTTCACCTCCTTGAGAATGAAGGCGGCCACCAGCACGGCCAGCGGCTCGATCATGATCTTGAAGCCGTCGATGACCGTGTCGAAGGTCTCGTGCAGGTCGAGCAGGCGCATGATCAGCACGGTGATCACGGTGAGGCCGAGGGCGATATAGATGCCGACCAGGAAATCGTTGCCCGCCAGCATGGTGGCGGCCACCAGGCCGACCATCGGCGCCACGAACAGCCATACGCGGGGCCTGATGCCTGCCTTGGGCTGGATGGAGCGGTTCGCCGCTTCGATATGCGCAGCTTCCGGCGGCACCATCTCGCCTTCCTCGACGGCACGGCGCTCGGCCGCGCGCATGGGTCCGATGGCCGGCAGCCAGCCCATGATGACCAGCGGCACCACCAGCACCGCCGCCCAGGCATAGAACATGTAGGGGATGGCCGCGATGTAGGCCGCCAGCCCCTCGCCGTCCGCGGCCAGGTCGTTGGCGACGATCAGGCCGGCGAAGAAGGCCCCCCAGGTGGAGTAGGGAATGATGACGCTGATCGGGGCAGCGGTGGAGTCGACCACGTAGGCGAGCTTCTCCCGGGAGACGCGGAAGCGATCCGTGATGTCGCGCATCGCGGCACCGACGGCGAGGGAGTTGAGGTAATCGTCCACGAACATGGCGATGCCGAGAAGCCAGGTGATGAACAATGCCCGCCGCTGGGTGCCCGCCCGCCTGGTGAGGTAGGCGGTGAAGGCCGAGGTAGAACCGGTGCGCAGGAGCAGGCCGATCAGGCCGCCCATGAGCCCGCAGACCAGGATCACCCAGGCGACATCGGGGTCCGTCAGGACCGTGATGGAGGTCTCGGCCATGGCGGTTACGAAGCCCGGGCCGTGGAGCATCATCAGTCCGAGCAGCGAACCGGAGAGCAGCGATTCGATGGGCCGGTGGGTCCACAGGGCGAGGACGAAAACCAGCCCCGTCGGCAGCAGGCAGAGCGCGCCCCAGTCGGTCGCTTCCACTAGGCCAGCTGCTCGCGCGTGGCGCGCCAGGCCGCGTCGATGGCACCGTCCACGAAGGCCCAGGCCGAGGCATCGGAGTTGGCGATGGAGATGCGGCCGAGCTGCTGCGCGCCCAGCCGGTGCGGCCCCTTGTCACGGCCCCAGTCCGCCGGGTCGAAAAGCTCGTTGTACTCGTAGGCGTAGCCGTGGGGCCAGCGGTTCACCGTGAGGCCGGCAAGATCCCGCTCCACGTCGAAACCGGCCGCGCCCAGCGCGCCGTCGAGCTGGCGGGTGATGCGCCGCTCGAAGTCGTCGAAGGAGAGTTCATAAATGGCCCGGCGGCCCGCCCGGTGCTGCTCGACCGCGGAGAGACCGCGGTCCGGGGCGGCGGGGATATAGCTGCCGTGCAGCACCGTGGGCTGACCCGGGTCCCGGGCGAACTCGACCCCGCCCATGCTGACGGGAAAATCGAGACCGAAGGAGTGCATGAGGTCGGGCTGGGGCACGCTGATACTGTGCATGCCGAGCTCCGCGAGGGGCCGCCAGTTGCGCACGGCCATGCTCACGTAGACCAGGGGTACCTTCTCGGCGTACTCGATCGCCTCCCGCTGCGCCGCCGGCAGCTCGGGGCAGAGGTAGGGCACCATCGCGTTGTAACAGGCCAGCACCGCGTGGCGGCCCCGCGCCTTGCGCACCTGGCCGTTGTGCACGTAGCAGACATCCACCGCGGACTCGTCGGGCAGGTGGCGCACGTCCACGGCCGTGCTCGACAGGCGCAGGCGGCAGGCCTGGCCCCGGCGATCGAGCGCGGCATAGTCGGCGCGGGCGAGGACCAGGTCCTCCATGGAGCTGCCCGGGATGGCCCCGGGGATGAGTGCGCGCACCAGGGAGCGGGCGACACCGGCGTTGCCATCGGGGAAGTGGAAGATGTAGGGCTCGTCGCGCTCCGGCGCGTCCGACGGAGGCTCCGGCAGTTCCAGGTAGCGCGTCCCCGGCATGCCGAGGTCCGCGGCCTGGGCCGCGGACACCGCATCCCAACCGACGCCCCACCAGCCGCGCATCTGGTCGCGGAACAGCAGGTAGACGGCCTCGGGAACGCCCACGGTCCCGAGCAGGAAGTCCCGGTAGCTGGTGCGCTTGAGCCAGGGCACGCGGGCCTCCGGCGCCAGGTTGGCGAGATAGTTGCGCCGGCTCCCCAGCAAGTCGAGGAGCGCCGCGCGGGCCGCGTCGTCGATGGGATACGCGGCGACCTGCGCGGGGTCGAGGCGCTTGTCCGGGCTGCGCCAGAGGTCGAGCCCCGGCGCCGTGACGTCGCGCCCGTAGGCCTCGGCGCTGAACCAGATGCCGGCGTCCAGCCCCATGCGCTCCGAAAACGCCTGGTCGAAGTATTCGTAGAAGCGGTCCGTGACGATCCCGACGTCGCGCAAGAGCTTCGCGGCCTCGGGCGAGTATTTGCCCGGCGTGTCGATGGACTGGCTGCCGCCGTAGCCGACGAGCAGTTCGCCGTCGACGGTGAACTCGTTGCGCCGGGCGTGGCCGCCGAAATCATCGTGGTTGTCGAGGATGAGAATCCGGGCGTCCGGCCCCTTCGCCTGGCGCCAGTAAAAAGCCGCCGCGAGGCCGGAGATACCGCCGCCGACCACCACCAGGTCGTAGGGCGCCTCGTCCGGCTCTGCCGGGCGGGGGTACTCGCGCCCCGCCCAGGCCACGGCGTGGGCGACGTCGAAGGCGCCCGGGTGGCTGCCGCGCAGGCCCGTGAGGGCGGGCGGGTAGGGCGCGGACCCTGTGCCGGCCAGCAGCTCAGCGGGCGCCAGCGCACCGGCGGCCGTACCGAGGGCAACCCCGCCGAGAAAATCCCGGCGGGTGATCGACAGGCGACGTGTCATCCCGCGGCCGCCGGCGCTAGAGGTTCCAGCTGAAGCGGACGCCGGCGGTGCGCGGGCGGCTGGGGCTGATGTCCGACTGCACGTAGGGCGAGCTCGCTGAGGAGACGCCGCCCTCGAAATCGTAGTACTCGTCGTCGAGCAGGTTCTCGACGTAGAGCGCCAGCGACCAGCCGACCGGCGAGCGGTAACCGGCCAGGGCCTGCACCTCGGTGTAGCCGCCGCCCTCGCGGGCGCCGGCAGCGATGGTCTCGGGCGTGAACGGCACCCAGTCCGCGGGCGCGTCATCCTCCCAGAAGCCCGTCAGGTTGCCGTAGAGCTCGCCGCTCGCCAGCGGAATGGTTCCGTCCAGGGTCGCGTAGGCCGTCCACTCGGGAATCCCCGGCAGCGGTGAACCCTCGCAGGCGTTGCGGTCGCCGAGGAACTCCTCGCCGTCCGCGCAGAAGTCCTGCACGCCCTTGCCCTCGCTGTCGAACCAGGAGAAGCCGACGCCAAAGCTCCAGTTCTCGGCAAAGGCGTAGTTCCAGACCCCCTCCACACCCTGGCCATCGACGGTACCGGTGTTGCAGACAACGACGACCGGCGAGCCCGGCTCGCTGCAGGTCGCCTGCAGGTCCTCGTACTCGTAGACGAAGGCATTGAGCTGGACCTGGCTGGCGCCATCGAGGTGCGTACCCTTGTAGCCCACCTCGTAGGAGATCACCGTCTCCGAGTCGAAGGAAGAGGGCCGGAACAGCCCCGGCACCGCCTCGACGCCGCTGAAGGGGCCGCCGGGCGTGATCGAGAAGCTGTTGAAACCGCCCTGCTTGTAGCCCGTGGTCACGCTCGCGTAGAGCAGCTGCCCGTCCGTCGGGCGCCAGTTGACCACGGCGCGCCAGGTGGGCTCGCTCCAGCTCTGCGTGTCGGAGACGGGGCCCTCGGGGGTCGTGAACCCGGTCTGCACCACCTGTCCGAGGATGCTCTGGTTCCTGTCCGTAAGGACTTCCTGGGACATCTCCTTCTCGTCGTCGTTGTAGCGCACGCCGACGCTGGCATCGAGCTGCTCGCTGAAGCGGAACTGCAGGTCGACGTAGGCGGCCCAGCCCTGGTACTTGCCCCGGGTGCGGTTCCAGTCGTCGATCAGGCCGTCGTTCGGGCTCGGGGTCCAGGTGTAGGTGCCCCAGTAGTCGTTGAGGATGTAGGCGTAGGCGCCGCCGTAGTAGTTGTTGTAGAACTCGAACAGGTCGGCGCAGGTCTGGCCCCAGTACACGTTGCAGTAGACGTCCTCGTCCTGCTGCCCGAGGAACTCGGTGTCGATTTCCTCGCGGTAGTAGGACACACCCGCGTACCAGCTGAGCGGCCCGTCCGTGTCCGAGGTCAGGCGGAGTTCCTGCTCGAAGTACTCTCCCTCCTGCACCTGCTCGTAGTTGAAGATCGTGAGCGCGGTGGCGTCGAAGTCCTCGGTGTAGTGGTAGTCGTGGTCCTTGTAGCCGGTCAGCGAGGTCAGCGTCGCCCAGCCGAGGTCGTAGTTGAGCTCGAGGCCGACCTGGAAGATCTCGCCGTTGTCGATGAGCCCGTTGCGGGGCTCGTCGATGCGCACATCCCGCGGATCGCCGGGGACCGGTATCTCGCCGTAGATGCTCTCGAGGAAGGCGTACGCGGGGCCGTTGCCCGTGGCCCGGTAGATCGTGCCGGACTGCTCGCGGTCCTCGTACTCGAGGTACAGCGTCGCGTTCAGCGCGCCGCCGGCATCGTAGACGCCGGTGACGCGGAAGGCCGTCTTCTCGTGCTCGATGTGATCGTTGCCGGTCAGCACGCTGTCGACGTAGCCGTCCTCGCGGGAGTGCAGCCCGGCGACACGCACGGCGATCGCATCGCCGATATCGAAGTTGGTACCGCCCTCGGCGCGGAAAATACCGCGCTCCCCGGCGCGCAGATCCACGTAGGTGTCGCTGTCGCCGCGCACGGGCTTGCGGGTGATGACGTTGAGCGCACCGGCGATGGAGTTGCGGCCGAACAGGAACCCCTGCGGCCCGCGCAGGATCTCGGAGCGCTCGAGGTCAAAAATGCTGGTGACCGCGGCGCCGTTCCGGCCCTGGTAGAAGCCGTTCTTGTAGACACCGAGCGACGGGTCGCCGCCGTTGCCGAAATCGTTGGTCGAGATACCGCGGACGGCGATCGTGTCGAGAAAACTGTCCTTGGAGTTCCCGGTCACCCCCGGGGTGAAGGCGACGAGGTCCTTGATGTCGTCCGTGTTCACGGTGCGCAGGAAGTCGCCAGACAGGGCCTGTACCGCGAGCGGGACGTCCATGACGGACTCGGCCCGCTTGGTGGCGGTGACGATCACTTCCTCCAGCTGCTGCGCGCTGCTGGCGCCGGAAAACAGTGCTGCGGAGACGGCGAGGCTGAGGCCCCGGCGAGCGCTGAACGGGATGGAACGGTGACGCTTGGTCATGGCTACCCTCTCTACTATGCCCGAGCCCGTCACACACCGTGCCGGCTGACGCCGGTGCGCGTCGCGATGGACTCAACGTTTTCTTGCGGGTGCCTTGCTACCGATCTGTCGCCGGGGCTGCCCGCCGCGTCCTGCGGCTGTCCGGTCTCAGCCGTCGCCCGTGTCCGGGAGTGCAAGCGATCGCCCGTCGGTATTTCGCTTGAGGCTACGCAAAAGCCCGGGGGCCGGCAAGCAGAAGCATCGCTTCCAGGGTACCCATTCGGGGGTAGGCACCATCGGTGACCGGCCGGGCGCGGGCTATACTCCGGGGGCATAAAACACGGGCGGACACGCGGGGGATCGACGGCATGCAGGCAGACAAAGGCAGCTTTTTCCAGAGGGCAGCGCTCGGGCACGCAACCCGCGCCGCGATCATCGCCGCAGCGCTCACCCTCGCCGGCGCTCAGGTCATTGCCGCGGAGGTCGCCGACCGCGTGCTCCATGGCGGCAAAGTCTACACGCTGAACAGCGACGCCCCCTGGGCCGAGGCGGTGGCGATCCGCGGCGACCGCATTCTCTATGTCGGCGACAACGCCGGCGTCGCCGCCTTCACCGGCCCCGGCACGGACACCGTGGACCTCGGCGGCCGGCTGGTCCTGCCCGGCTTCATCGACAGCCACATGCACATCGGCAGCACCCTGCCCTACCTCGAGGCCGTCGGCCTGTCGCCGGACATGGCGCCGGCGGAGCTGATCGAGACCATCCGCGCCCACGCCGAGGCCAACCCCGAGCTCGACCCGGTGCTCGGCTTCGGTTTCCTCGGCGCCGCCTTCGGCCCGCAGGGGCCGACTGCCGAGGACCTGGACCGGGCCGTACCGGACCGGCCGGCGATCATCATCGACGAGGGCGGTCACTCGGCCTGGATCAACACCGCCGCCATGGAAAAGGTCGGTCTCGATGCCGACAGCGAGGACCCGATTCCCGGCGCGCACTACTACAAGCGCTACCCAGACGGGCGCCCCACCGGCTGGCTCATCGAGGGCGAGGCCTTCGGCTGGGTGAGCGACGCCCTGGGCGTCGCCGCGAGCGATGCGCTCGCCCGGGCGGCCGAGCAGTTCCTGCCGACGCTCTCGGCCATGGGAATCACCGCGGCCTTCGACGCCGGCATGATCGAGGGCGGCGGCCGCCTCTTTGACTTCATGGGCGGGCTCGCCGCCGAGGACCGAATCCCCCTGCGCATCGTCGGCTCGCACTACGTCAACAGCCCGCGGCAGCTGCCCACGGCCATCGACGACCTCGCCGCCCTGCAGGCGCGCTTCCACGGCGAGTTCTTCGACGTGCGCGTGCTCAAGCTGTCCCTCGACGGCACGGTGGAGGCCCAGACCGCCTACACCCTGGAGCCCTACCTTCAGCCGCCGGGGCACCGTGCCGAGCCGCTCATTCCCATCGGGCCGACCAGCGAAGTGGCTACCGAGGCGGCGGCGCGGGGCATCGACATCCACATGCATGCCATCGGCGACGGCGCCGTGCGCATGGCCCTCGACATGGTGGCCACCGCCCGGGCGGCGCATCCGCAGACCAGCAGCCGCTTCACGATCTGCCACGCGCAGGTCGTCAACCCGGCGGACGTACCGCGCTTCGGCGAGCTGGGCGTCGTGGTCCAGTCGACGCCCACCTGGTACGCCTACGACGAGATCGCGCTGGCCTACCTCGGCGAGGAGCGGCTGGGGCACCTCTACCCGCTGCGCTCCATCGCCGAAGGCGGGGCAAAGGTGACCCTGGGCAGCGACTACCCGGCGAGCTGGATCGGCCTCAACGGCCTGGACCCGCTCTACAACATCGAGATGGCGCTCACCCGCCAGCCCGCCGGCGACGCGGACTACCCTGTCCAGCCCCCGGAGGACGAGCGCATCACCCTGACCCGGGCGATCCGCGGCTATACGCTGGACGCGGCCTGGCAGCTGCGCCTCGAAGACGAGATCGGCTCCATCGAGCCCGGCAAGCAGGCGGACCTGGTGGTGCTGAACCGCAACCTCTTCGACCTCGACCCGTACGCGATCCACGAGACCGACGTGGTCATGACCCTGGTCGACGGCGAGGTGGTCTACCGCGCGCCCTGAGCCTCAACCGGGTGCGGGCATCACCGCCGGCGGCTGCCAGCGGCCGGCGAGCACGTCGCCGCCGGGTTCGTACAGGCGCAGCGTCAGCTGTACCGGGCCGGACGGCGGCAGCGGCAGCCAGTTCGCCCGCGCGTCGCCAGCCGGCGCCTCGGGCTGGAGGTAAAGCGTGAGGCCGCCATCCGCGTCGCGCTGAAGCGCATCGGAGCTGCCCAGGCGGTGCCGTCCGCCGACCCCCGGCAGCAGGTACCCCTCGCCGTCATAGACCGTGAGCGACCAGAAAGCCCGTGCCGGCGGCAGGCCCCCGGGCGGGAAGCGCAGCCGGTAGGCGCGGCCGCCGGTGAGCGGGTCGCCGTTGCCGTCGACCCCTTCAAAGTCTTGGAACGACTTGGCGCCGCTGTCGTCGCAGACGCCATTGTCGATCAAGCCCTGGCAGTCGGCGCGCGACTGCGGCGTCTGGTCGTTGCCGTCGAGCAGCTGCGACGGGATGGCGCGTCGACCGCAAAAGTCCACCTGCCCGCCAAAGTCGCACACGTGGTACAGCTCCCCGCGAATCCGGTACGAGTGCGCGCCCAGCCCGCCGTCGGAGCAGGTCTCGTTTGGCACCACCGCGTCGGCGCGGCGCGCCAGCGTCCTGTAGCTCACCGAAAAGTTGCCAAACGACGAGCAGTGGTCCCCGATGGCATTGAAAGGTGGCGGCGACGGCGCCGCCGGAGGCGCCACCAGCGCGTACTCGTCGTCCTCCTCCTCGTCCTCTATTTCGAG
>CAJWWA010000047.1 GCA_913048495.1 uncultured Halieaceae bacterium | reverse complement strand
CGAGGCGCGGGTGGACGACGAGGCCATGGGCCTCTTGGTGTTTGGCGCGGAGGCGGGCGGCGCGGAGGGCGAGCGCGGTCCGTGACTTCCACCCCCTCGTTGGCTAAAGCGTCCGCTGGTTTATACCCCCTTCTCAAATGGGTGTCCATAACCGTGCCAAATGGGGGTCCAGCGGCCGATGACATGCATCGTTTTGCGGTCTGCTGCAGGATAAAAATTACAGCAATTTAAGTACAATTGAGGCGGTACTTAGTATTTATCCTGCAATCGAGCGCAATCGAAAAGCCGTTTCATGGCGTGTAACGGTCAGCCGAATGGGAGCGGAGACCCCACGGGTCAAATTTAGCCAAATTTGGAGTGAAGGCGGCGCGCCGCGGACGGCCTCGGCCGTTTCGCGACCGTTACGGCCGTTTCGTGCCAACCGGCCGTTTCGTGTGGTTGGCGCGAACCGACCACGAAACGACCACGAAACGGTCGTGTAACGGCCGAGGCCGTTCTTACCGACCGAATAAGTAGTTGTTGTTTTGAGGCCGAAAATGGAAGCCGATGCTTTCAAATCGGCTCGACTTGATTGGCGCAGCAAAAATCTCAGCGCGAGATCTCCTTTGCACCCCAATTGTCACCTCCAGATATACATCTTATCTCAATTGCCCTTAAATTACGCTAAATTGTGTATCTCCAGAGGTGATGGTCATAGCAGTAATTGGACCCGCCGGTCACGAGCTGGGACGAGGCAGTGGCGAAGACCCGGGAGATCAACGAGGTGGCCTTCCCGGACTACAGCGACGAGGAGTGGCTCGCCTTTACCCGCAACCTCTACGTCGAGCAGGACGGCGTGCCCGTGCTCGCCTACGACCCGGCCATTGCCGAGGGCATGGCGGACCCGGAGGAGACGGGCGCGGTGCCGCCGGATCTCTGGCCCGTGTTCGAGGCGGCCGCGGCCGTGCCCATGCTGGTGATCCGCGGCGAGCTCTCGGATATCCTCGCCGCGGACTGCGTGACGCGCATGGGCGAGCGCGACCCGGATCTCGAGTCCGTCGAGGTGCCGCGGGTGGGGCACGCGCCGATGCTCACGGAGCCGGAGGCCCTTCGCGCCATCGACGCCTTCCTCGGCCGCCTCGGCTGAGGCCCGGGAACGCGCCGTATTTGAGCTGGCGCGGGCCCTGTGCCATGCTTGCGCGCTCTTTCCCGCGGGCGCACGGCGATGCAGGTACTCTCCACATGGCATGACATCCTCGAGGCGCGGGACCCGTCCCGGCTCGGGGAAATTCTCGCCGAGGACTGCGTGTTCTATTCCCCGGTGGTGCACACGCCGCAGGCGGGCCGGGAACTCACGGCGCTCTACCTCACCGGCGCCATGCACGTCTTCAACGACAGCTTCCGCTACCTGAAGGAGGTCGTCGACGCGCCGCACGCCGTGCTCGAATTCAGCTGCCGCCTCGACGACATCGAGATCAACGGCGTCGATATCATCACCGTCAACGCGGCGGGCCTGATCAGCGAGTTCAAGGTCATGGTGCGCCCGCTCAAGGCGGTGAACCTGCTCCACGAGCGCATGCGCGCCATGCTGGAGCAGATCGGTGGCTGAAGGCCCGCAGCGCCTCATCGTCGGTATCAGCGGCGCCTCCGGCATCGCCCTGGGCGTGCGCGCGCTGGAACTCCTGCGCGCCGCCGGCGTGGAGACGCACCTGGTCATGAGCAAGTCGGCGGAGCTGACGCTACAGTCAGAGCTGGATCTCAGCGCGAAGGAAGTGCAGGCGCTCGCCGATGTCTGCTACCCCGTGAAGAACGTGGGCGCCGCCATCGCCAGCGGCTCCTTCCTCACGGCGGGCATGCTCATCGCCCCCTGCTCGATCCGCACCATGTCGGAGGTTGCCAGCGGTGTCACCTCGACGCTGCTGACGCGGGCCGCCGACGTGGTGCTCAAGGAGCGGCGCCGGCTGGTGCTCATGGTGCGCGAGACACCGCTGCACCTCGGCCACCTCCAGACCATGACCCGCCTCGCGGAGATGGGCGCGGTCCTCGCCCCGCCGGTACCCGCCTTCTACACGCGCCCGGCCAGCGTGGACGAGATCGTGACGCAGAGCGCCGGCCGCGCCCTCGACCTCTTCGGCCTGCACAGCGACGAGGTCCGGCGCTGGACCGGTGACTGAGCCGGGAGCCCGCTGAGTGCCGCTGCTCTTCGGGGTCGTCCTTCTCGACATGATCGGCTTCGGGATCGTCATCCCGATCCTGCCGTTCCTGTCGCCCACGCTCGGCGCCGACAAGCTCGATATTGCCATGATCATCGCCAGCTACGCGGTCTGCGCGGGGCTCTGCGGCCCCTTCTGGGGGCGGCTGTCGGACCGCATCGGCCGCAAGCCGGTGATCATGATCTGCATGACCGGCGCCGCGGCCTGCTACGGCCTCCTCGCCATGGCCAGCGAGCTGTGGATGATCTATGCGGCGCGCGCCGGCGCCGGGCTCATGGCCGGCAACCTGGGCGTCGCCTCGGCGATGATGGCGGACTTCACCGGCAGCGGCGAGCGGGCCCGGGGTATGGGGCTGATCGGCGCGGCCTTCGGCCTGGGGCTGGTGCTCGGGCCGGTGATCGGCGGTCTGCTCTCGGTCGATGGCAGTTTCCTGGTGCCCTGCCTCTTCGCCGGCGGCATGTCCCTCCTCGCCGTGGCGGCCGCGGGGCTGTTCCTGCGCGAGAGCCTGCCGCGGCAGCACCGTGCGGAGCAGCGCGCCGAGCGCGCGGCGGCCCCCGCCGAGAGCCTCTGGGCGCTGCTCGGGCGCACGCGCAGCCGCCTGCTGCTGACGCAGTTCGTCCTGCACACGGCGAGCGTGAGTGCCTTCACCTACCTGTTCCCGCTCTGGGTCGGCGACCTGCTGGCCTGGGGCCCGCACGAAGTGGGTATCGTCTTCGGCATCCAGGGCGCGATCATGGCCACCAGTCAGGGCCTGCTCATGGGGCCGCTGGTCCGGCTCGCCGGGGAGATTCCCCTGCTGCGCAGCTGCGCCGGCCTGTTCCTGCTCGGCCTCGCCATCGCCGTGTCGGCCAGCGGCATGACCGGCATGCTCGCCTCGGTGTTCGTGGGCCTCACCGGCGCGACGCTGTGCATGCCCGTGCTGCAGTCGCTGACCAGCCGGCGCACGCCGGCGGCGCTGCGCGGCCGCATGATGGGCGCGGCAGCCTCGGCCTCGGCCTGGGGCCGCGTGCTCGGGCCGCTGCTGGCCGGGGCCCTGCTCACGCACTTCGGTTACCGCACCGCCTGGTCCTGCTTCGCGGTCGTGGTCGCCGTCTATTTCTCCTGGACCCTCGCGCAGCCGCGCGAGGACGACCATCCCCACCCCGCCTGAATCGCCAAGAGGAGAACGTACCCATGGCTACCCACCTGTTCGACCTGGACGGCAAGATCGCCTTCGTCAGCGGCGCCAGCCGCGGTATCGGCGAGGCCATCGCCCGGCTGCTCGCGGAGCAGGGCGCCCACGTCATCGTCTCGAGTCGCAAGGCGCCGGACTGCGAGGCGGTGGCCGCCAGCATCCGCGAGGCCGGCGGCAGCGCCGAGGGCATGGCCTGCCATGTCGGCAGCATGGACGACATCCACGCCACCATGGCCCGGGTCCGCGAGGTGCACGGCCGCCTCGACATCCTCGTCAACAACGCCGCGACCAACCCCTACTTCGGCCACGTGCTCGATACGGACCTCGGCGCTTTCCAGAAGACCGTCGACGTGAACATCCGCGGCTATTTCTTCATGTCCGTCGAGGCCGGCAAGCTGATGAAGGAGAACGGCGGCGGCGCCATCGTCAACACGGCGTCCATCAACGCGATCCAGCCAGGCCCCCTGCAGGGCATCTACTCCATCACCAAGGCCGCAGTGGTCAACATGACCCGGGTCTTCGCCAAGGAGTGCGGTCCCCTGGGGATCCGCTGCAACGCCCTGCTGCCCGGGCTCACCAAGACGAAGTTCGCCGGCGCCCTGTTCGAGCACGAGGAAATCTACCGGCGCGCCATGGAGCAGATTCCCCTCGGCCGCCATGCCGAGCCGCAGGAGATGGCCGGGACGGTGCTCCTGCTCGTGTCCGAGGCGGGCAGCTACATCAATGGCGAGACCATCCTGGTGGACGGCGGTATCACCATCTGAAACAGCGGGGGCGCTGGCACAAAAGTTCGGCTTATAATCTGCCGGGGCTGTCGGACCGGGCGTCGACAGCAGTCTCTGCCGATCAGGACATGCCAGCATGAAAGACGTGACGTCCACCAGCGTTAACCCGTTCAAGGAAGACCCGCCGGACGAGGCCGCCGTAAAGCGGGCCGCGGTCGATGCCGCGGCCCTGCAGTTCGTACGCCAGCTGGGCCGGGACCTCGCGCACGGGGAGTTCGACCTGCCGCCCTTCCCGGACACCCCGCTGCGGGTGCAGGAGTGCATCCGCGACCCGAACTCGGATATCCATGCCCTCGCGGCGATCGTTGCCACCGAGCCTGCCCTGGCGGCCCGCCTGATGCGCATGGCGAACTCGGCGATGATGCGCCGGGGACCGATCGAGGTCACCGACATCCCGACGGCCATTTCCCGGGTCGGCATGGACATGGTGCAGAACGCCGCCGTGTCCTTCGCCGGCCGGGAGGCCTTCAAGGCACCGGCGGGCAGCCCGTGTATCGACGACCTCAACCAGCTTCGTCGCCGCAGCGTCATGGTCGGGTCCCTGGCCTACCTGCTGGCGAGGCGCGTGCGCGCCATCAAGAAGGCGGACGAGGCGATGCTCGCCGGCCTGCTCAGCAATGTCGGCAAGCTCTATATCGTCATGAAGGCGGCGGACCACCCGGAGCTGTTCGTCGACCGGGAGGCCCTCGAGCGGCTGGTCGGGCAGTGGCACACGGGCGTGGCGCGCGCGATCGTGGAGTCCTGGGGCTTTCCCGAGGCCATTGCCGTGGCCGTCGACGAGCAGGAAATCCGCGAGCGCGACCGCCTGGCCCCGGCGGATCTCAGCGACCTGCTCTTCGTCGCCAACCTCGTCGCCCGGGCGGGCAACAGGGCGGCCGAGGCGCTCGGCGAGCTCGACGCCCTCGCGCGCATGCGCCTGACGGGCGAGGAGCTGGCCGGGATCCTGGAAGACGGGCAGGAAGAGCTCGAGTCCATGGTCGCGGCCATGAGCTGACGCCCCGCTTCAAGTCACGCGGCCTCGCGCAGGTAGGCGAAGCCGCCCTCCTTGATGTAGAGCTCGCAGTATTCCCCGCCGGTGGGCGTGAGCACGCCGCCGGGGGGAATGCGCAGCCAGCTCCAGCGGCGATAGGTCCCGTGCTCGTCCGCGAAAGCCCCGGCGAGGACCAGCAGTTCGGCCCCGGCGGGGAAGGTCAGGGTGCCGAGGGACGCGGGATCCTCCCAGCGCTCGAGGCGCGCCGAATCGGCGTAGGGCTCCTGGGCGTAGAGCTTCTTCCAGGCGACCCCCTTGCGGACGCTGCCCCGCCAGGCCTGGTCGGCCGTCTGCACCGCGACCTTCTCCCGGTCATGTCCCGGGTACTGGCGCAGCTTCACGAACAGCGTGCAGCCTTCCTCCGAGTAGGGCGCGTGGGAATAGCCCTCCGGGTTGAGCAGGTAGGTGCCCGCCGGCCAGTGGCCGCGGTCGTCGGAAAAAACGCCCTCGAGGACGAGGATCTCCTCGCCCTCCGGGTGGTCGTGGCGCGGAAAGCGGGCGCCGGGCTCGTAGCGCACGAGTGACGTGACCTGGCCGGCCTCGGCGCGGCCGACGAGGTGCAGGCGCTTGCGCTGCACGTGGCCCCCGGGGCTCGCGGTCCAGGGCAGGGCCTGGGTGTCGATGGTCAGGCGCTGGCGGAAGTCGCCGTTCAGCACCTTGAGTTCCTGGCTCATGGTATGTTCACCGTTTCAGTCGTTCTGTTTTTCATCATTGTTGCGTGTCGTCAACCTTGTTTCGACCGCCGGCCGCGGTGCGGGTTCCGGGCGACTGGCGACGGGAGAAAGCCTTGTCTCACATCTATGTTACGCACGAGTTGCCGGGCGAGCGCATCGCCGAACTTGGCCAGCACTGCGACATGGCGTGCTGGCCGGGCCCGGGCCCGCTGCCGCCCGAGACGCTGCGCGCCGAAGTCGCTGCCGCGGACGGGCTCGTCTGCCTGCTCACGGACCGTATCGACGCGGCGCTGATCGACGCCGCGCCGCGCCTGCGCTTCGTCAGCAGTGTCTCCGTCGGTCTCGATCACGTGGACCTGGCGGCGGCCACGGCGCGGGGCATCCCCGTCGGGCACACCCCGGGTGTGCTGGTGGATGCCACCGCCGATACGGCCTTTGCGCTGCTCCTGGCCGTGGCACGGCGCGTCGCCGAGGCCGATGCCTGGGTGCGCGGAGGCCACTGGCGGCCGGAGAACGCCTGGTCCCCGGACTTTTTCCTGGGCCGGGATCTCGCCGGCGCGACCCTGGGCCTGGTCGGCCTCGGTGCCATCGGCCGGGCAGTCGCCCGCCGCGCCGCGGCCTTCGGTATGCGGGTCGTCGGCTGGAACCGCAGCCCGCGGGAGGTCCCCGGGGTGGAGCCGCTGTCGCTTGCGGCGGTCCTCGCCGCGAGCGACTTCGTCAGCGTGCACGTGGCGCTGACCCCGGAGACCCGCGGTCTCCTCGATGCCGAGCGCCTGGCGCAAATGCGGCGCGGCGCCATACTCATCAACACGGCGCGGGGCGGCATCGTCGACGAGGCGGCCCTCGCGGAGGCGCTCGCGAGCGGCCGGCTGGGCGGCGCCGGCCTCGATGTCTACGAGCGGGAACCCCTGCCCGCCGACAGCCCGATGCTCAGCGCGCCGAACACGGTGCTGGCCCCGCATATCGGCAGCGCCACGGCACTCACCCGCCGGCGCATGGCGGACCTCGCCGCGGACAATGCCCTGGCCGCCCTTCGCGGCGAGCGCATGCCGCACTGCGCCAACCCGGAGGTCTACGGCTAGCGCGGCCTACTCGGCCGCGGCCGGCAGGGTGCGCAGCCCCTGGCGGATGGCCCGGCGGGCCAGGTCCGTATTGACCCGGTTGCGGTCCTCGATGATCTTGCTGATGCGCACGTTCCACACCGCGTCCCCTTTCTCCGCGTCGAAGAGAATCACGGCGATGTTGGCCGTCTCGCGCACCGTGCCCAGCGCGTAGGCGTTGTCGATGGAGGCCTGGTCGACATTGCGGTTCGGTACCGCGGCAGCCCGGTAGTTCACGTTGTCGGCGCTGCGGCTGACCGCCCCATCGACAAGCCCCGTCGCCGCCACGTAGTCGACCAGGAAACCCGGGTCGGTCTCGACGCGCCGGTACCCCTTGCCGGCCAGGGTCTCGTCCACGGCCGCGCGCAGTACCGGGTCGAGCTGGTAGATGCTGTCCGCGCCGGAGCCCTCCACCGGGAGGGCGGGCCGGCGCCAGGCGTAGGTCCGGTAGCCGCCCGCAGCGAAGCGCTCGGTGTCGGCCGGTTCGGTCTGCACGCCGGCGCTGCAGCCGGCGAGTAACAGTGCGGTGAGCAGCAGGGTCATCAGGGCGCGCATCGGGGGCCTCGCTAGCGGTGTGCCGGTGTCCAGTGTAGCAGAGTTGGGGGTCGACTTCGGCGGGATTCGTGGCAGATCAGCTCGCTATCTGCCGCGAAAAGCCCTGACTTTGCCGATATATCGCTCCGCCCGGGTCAGCCGCCGCCGTCTCCGGCGCCCGCCTCCAGGGGGCGCAGCCAGGCCTCCAGCCCGGACAGCCCGCCGCGGGCGGCTTCGCCGGCCGCCCGGGTGGCATAGCGGCCGTAGAGCACCAGGTAGCGTTCCGCACCGCCGCTGACCTGCCGCTGCAGCCAGGCCTGTTCTTGCAGCCCGTTGTCGCTGATGAAACGCTGTGCGGCGCTGCGCGTACTGAAGGCGCCGAGCTGCAGCGTGAACGCAGCGGGCGCGCCGCCGCCGGCCGCCGCGGCGCCGCCTTCCGCGCGGCCGCTGAGGTTGCCGCCGAGGCAGCGCGAGACCGCGAGCTCGTTGCCCGCCGCCACCTGCCGGTACTTGTCCCAGAAGGCCCGATCGACCTTGCGGCCGTAGGCGGATGCGCCGGCGTCGCGGTAGCGGCTGAGCCGGCTGGGGCCGCCGTTGTAGGCCGAGTAGCTCGCCCGGGCCAGGTTGTCGATGCCCCCGGGGTGCCGGTCCTCCCCCTTGCGGATGGCGTGGCGCAGCAGGTAGTCGAGCAGCACTTCCGTGCCTGCGGTGCCGTTGTAGCCGATGTCCCAGCGCAGGCGCTGCTGATCGTAGAAGCCGCGCCAGACCCGCTCGTTTACCTGCATCAGGCCGACATCGCCGGTGCCGGAGCGCAGCGGTACGAGCTTGCGGTCGTCGCTGACCACGTAGTGGCGCCAGCAGCTCTCCTGCCAGGCCGTCGCCAGCACGAGGTGGCGGAAGAGTTCGCGGTGGGCGGGCGACAGGTCGCGGTCGCCAAGCGCGTCGCGAATCGCCGTCTCCAGCAGCGCCGCGACCTGGGGCAGGTACTCGGCGAGATCGTCCCGCTGCGGGGCCCAGCGGTTGAGCCGGTCCGCCGGCGCCGCGATGGCGCGCGGGAAGGGGGACAGGTCCAGCCGCCAGCCGGCGGCCGGCGGGGCCCGCCCGCGCTCCGGAAACAGGCTCTCCCGGAACAGTGCTTCGAGCGCCGGGTCCAACTCGCCTGTGTAGCGCAGCAGCCCGTCGCCGTCCTCGCCGCCGAGCAGACGGGCCAGGCGGCGCAGGCCGTCCGCAGAGATGTCGAGGCCGATGCCCGGTCCGAGCTCGTCGAGCGCGGCCAGCGCATCGGCGGCGGCGAGCGCGCTGAACAGCAGCAGCGGTTCCTCGCCCGGCTGCTCCAGGGCGATGCGCCGGAGCACCGGTGCCAGCGCCCGCCAGCTGTCGAGGAACCAGGTGCGCACGGGGTCGGCGGCGCCCGCGGCGGTCGCTTCGAGCATGTCCTCCAGCCGGTACCGGCTCTCGATGAGGACCTCGAGCAGGGCCTCGCGCAGCGCCTGCAGGTGCGTCGCCGACGCGTAGTGCTTCACCGCGAGCACCAGCAGCGCATCCATCTGCTGCCAGCGCGCCTGCCAGCGCTCGAGCTCCGCGTCGGACAGCGCCGCCGCCGGCGCCGCCGGTGCCCCGGCGGGCTCCACGGTAAAGCGCACGTCGGCGCCGATGCCGTCGCCATCGACCTGCAGTGCCGTTAACCGCAGGCTGTCGAGCAGGGCGTCGATCTGCGCCCGGGACTGGCGCGGCAGGACGTCCGGCAGCAAAGCTTTCATCGCGGCGAGCTGCGGCCGCAGGTCGATGGAATAGTCGGCGAAGAAAGCCGCGGCACCGGCCTCCGCCAGCTGCTGCAGGCGGTGGTCCGCCGCCAGGGGCTCGCCGTTGCTGTCGAGGAGCCGGGTGCGCGCCGGTTCGAAACCGATCGCCGTACCCGCCTCGCGGATCACCGGCGTGCCCGCGAGATCCAGCCGGCCCTGCCAGCGCAGCAGGGTCGTGCAGGCGCCGCCTGCGCCCACGCCCAGCCGCGCCTCCAGCGCGGCAATCAGGCCTAGTTCAGCGGTTTTCGGGGTTAGTAAAGGCTCGCTTAGCGTCAGCTGGCTGCAGCTCTCGCCGGGGTCGAACAGATCGTGCGTGCCCGCCGGGCCGGTGAACAGCTGCGTCTCCAGCAGGTGCTGGAGGAGGGGCGTCTCGAGGCGCAGGGGCACGCTGACGGTGCGCGCGTCGGCCGGCGGCGCGGGGGCGGCGCTGCCCGCGCCGGCAGCCAGCGCCAGCGCTAGGGCCGCGCCCGCGCGGCAGGCAAGGCGCCGCGGCCGTCGTGCGGTGTGTGGGTGGCGGGTTCTCATCACCCGCGCAGCATAACCCACGGGCGGCGCTGCTAGCGCCGCACCGAGGCCCGGTAGGCCCGCGGCGACAGGCCGACCACGCTCTTGAAGGCGCGGGAGAAGTAGAGCGCGTCGGTGTAGCCGAGGGCGGCACTTACCGCCTTCACGCTGCGATCGGGCTCGTCTAGGAGCCGGCAGGCGGCCTCCATCTTCATCTGCAGGAAGTGGCGGATCGGCGGCACGCCGGTGACCGCCCGGTAGCGGCTGACGAAATGGTAGCGGGAGAGGTTGGCCACGCCGGCGAGCTCGTCGAGGGTGAGCTGCCCCTCGAGGCGGCTGCGCATGAAGCCCTGGATCGCCGCGAGGTCCAGTTCCCCCGGGCGGCCGGTGCGGCGCTGGCGCACGGCGAGGGCGAAGCGGGTCATGAGGTGGCGCAGGTGGTTGGCGGCATCGACGTAGGCCAGCAGGTCGTAGCCGGTGCTGCGCACTGTCAGCAGGCTGTCGAAGCTCGCTTCGAGGGCCGGGCTGGCGCCTGCGTGCTGCACCACGCGGCCGCGCTGAAAGCCCAGGCGCTCGATGAAGCTCCCGCTGCCGGCGCCGCGGAAGTGGACCCAGTAAAGCGTCCAGGGGTCGCGCCGGTCGGCGCCGTAGCCGTGGGAGGCCCCGGCGGGCAGCAGGACGAGATCCCCGGCGCGGACCGACTGGCGCCCCCCTTCCGTCTCCAGCCAGCCGCCGCCGGCGGTGCAGTAGAGCAGCAGGTTGTCGTCCGGCGCCTGGCGGCGCATGCGATGGTCCCGGGCGCGGGGGTAGAAACCCATGGCCGTGGGGTAGCAATCGCGGGTCAGCGGGTCCTCCTCGAGGGATGCCAGCACGAAAGCCGGCGTCAGCAGCCTGACGCCGTCCTGCGGAAGAGGCCAGTCAGACGGCCGGCTCACGGTGTGCGCGGTAGGATTCCCATTGCCGCAATATCGTCCATGTCATTCACAATTTCGTCAATGGCAGCCGACGGCCGCGGGTGGTAACGTCCCTAACCCCGTAAGCCATAACAGACAACGAGGTCTCCCATGCCCGCCCAGGTTCCGCTGTTCATCAACGGCGAGTTCACCCAGAGCAGCAGCCAGGAAAAGCTGCCGGTGCTCGACCCGGCCACCCAGTCCGTCCTCGCGGAGGTGCCGCTGGCCACCGCCGGCGAGATCGATGTCGCCGTCGCCGCGGCCAAGGAAGCCTTCCAGAGCTGGCGCGAGGTGCCCGTCCCCGAGCGCGCCCGCCTGATGCTGCGCTACCAGGCCCTGCTCAAGGAACACCACGACGAGCTCGGCGAGCTGCTCGCCCGCGACACCGGCAAGACCTTCGAGGACGCCAAGGGCGACGTCTGGCGCGGCATCGAGGTCGTTGAGCACGCCGCCAACATCCCCTCCCTGCTCATGGGCGAAACCGTCGAGAACGTCGCCGGCGGCATCGACAGCTACAGCGTGACCCAGCCGCTGGGCGTCTGCCTCGGTATCACGCCGTTCAACTTCCCGGCCATGCTGCCGCTGTGGATGTTCCCGCTGGCCATCGCCTGCGGCAACACCTTCGTCCTCAAGCCCTCGGAGCAGGTGCCGCTGACCCCCATGCGCCTCGCCGAGCTGTTCACCGAGGCCGGCGCGCCGAAGGGGGTCCTGAACATCGTCCACGGCAGCGTGCCGCAGGTGGACCAGCTGCTGGCGCACCCGGATATCCAGGCCGTGTCCTTCGTCGGCTCCTCCCGGGTCGGCGAGATCATTTACCGCAACGCGACCGCGGCGGGCAAGCGCGTGCAGTGCATGATGGGCGCCAAGAACCACATGGTGATCATGCCCGACGCCGACAAGGACGGCGTGCTCAACGCGCTGGTCGGAGCCTCTGTCGGCGCCGCGGGGCAGCGCTGCATGGCCATCTCCGTCGCGCTCTTCGTCGGCGAGGCCGCCGAGTGGATCCCGGAGCTCGCCGAGCGCGTGGGCAAGGCCCGCCCCGGCGCCTGGGACGATGCCGGCGCTGCCTACGGGCCGCTGATTTCCACTGCGGCGCGGGACCGCGTCCTCGGCCTGATCGCCAAGGGCAAGGAAGAGGGCGCCACCTGTATGCTCGATGGCTCCGACTGCGTCGTCGACGGCTTCCCGGACGGCAACTGGGTGGGCCCCACGATCTTCAGCGACGTCACGCCGGACATGACCATCTACAAGGAAGAGATCTTCGGCCCCGTGCTCTGCTGCATGCAGGCCGATACGCTCGAAGCCGCGATCGCGCAGATCAACTCCCTCGAGGTGGGCAACGGCACCTCGATCTTCACCGCCTCCGGCGGCGCGGCGCGCAAGTTCCAGCACGAGGTGGCCGTGGGCAACGTCGGCATCAACATCCCGATCCCGGTGCCCCTGCCGTTCTTCAACTTCAGCGGCTGGCGCGGCTCCTTCCGCGGCGACCTTCACCCCTACGGCAAGCAGGCCGTGCGCTTCTACACGGAGACCAAGACGGTGACCGCGCGCTGGCGCCATGCCGAACCGGAGGCCGCCGGCAGCCAGCCGAACATGAGCATCAACCTCCGCTAGCGGAAGGAGCAACGCCATGGACTTCACCCTGTCTGCAGAGCAGCAGGCCTTCATGGACAGCGCGCGCGCCTTCGCCGAGGACGTCCTCGCCCCGAACGCCGCGCGCTGGGACGCGGAGGCGATCTTCCCCAAGGACGCCCTGGCCGCCGCCGGTGAGCTGGGCTTCATGGGCATGTACACCCCGGAGGCCGCCGGCGGTCTCGGCATGGGCCGCCTCGACGCCAGCCTCATCGTCGAGGAGCTGGCCCGCGGCTGCACGACCACGACGGCCTTCCTGACCATCCACAACATGGCCACCAGCATGATCGGCAAGTACTGCCGGGAGGCGGTCATCGAAGCCTGGTGTCCGGAGCTGGTGGCCGGGACGAAGCTAGCGTCCTACTGCCTGACCGAGCCCGGCGCCGGCTCCGACGCCGCCTCGCTGCGCACCCGCGCCGAGCGCGACGGCGACGACTACGTTATCAACGGCGCCAAGGTGTTCATCTCCGGCGCCGGCGATACCGATGTGCTCGTGGTCATGCTGCGCACCGGCGATGCCGGGCCCAAGGGCATCACCGCCGTGCTGGTGCCGGCGGATGCACCGGGCATCAGCTACGGCAAGAAAGAAGAGAAGATGGGCTGGAACGCCCAGCCCACGCGCATGGTCAGCTTCGACAACGTGCGCGTGCCGGTCGAGAACCGCCTCGGCGAGGAGGGGCAGGGCTTCTCCATCGCCATGGAGGGCCTCGACGGCGGCCGCATCAACATCGCCACCTGCAGCGTCGGCACGGCCCAGCAGGCGCTGAACGAGGCCGCGGCCTACGTGCAGGAGCGGCAGCAGTTCGGCAACGCGATCGCCGAATTCCAGGCCACGCAGTTCAAGCTCGCCGACATGCTCACGGAACTGGTCGCGGCGCGGCAGATGATCCGCCTTGCCGCCAGCAAGCTCGACGCCGGCGACCCGCAGGCGACGACCTACTGCGCCATGGCCAAGCGCTTTGCCACCGATGCGGGCTTCTCGGTCTGCAACGACGCGCTGCAGCTCTTCGGCGGCTACGGCTATATCCGCGAGTACCCCCTCGAGCGCTACGTGCGCGACGTCCGCGTGCACCAGATCCTCGAGGGTACGAACGAAATCATGCGCGTGATTGTCGCGCGACGCCTACTCATGGAAGGTGCCCTGGAGGTGATCCGATGATCCACAGCACGTCCGACAAGATCAAGGTGGAGCTGCGCGGCCACACCGCGCTGGTCACCGTCGACAACCCCGCCGCGAACACCTGGGACACGGAGAGCCTGCCGGCGCTGCGCGACCTGGTGGCGGAGCTGAACGCCGCCGACTCGGTGTTTGCCCTGGTGCTCACCGGGGCCGGCGACAAGTTTTTTTCCGCCGGCGCTGACTTGAAGCTCTTCGCCGACGGCGACACGGCCGTCGCCGAGGAGATGGGGCGCCTGTTCGGCGAGGCCTTCGAGGCGCTGGCCGATTTCCGCGGTGTGTCCATCGCCGCGGTCAACGGCTTTGCCATGGGCGGCGGCCTCGAGGTCGCGCTCGCCTGCGACCTGCGGGTGGTCGCCGAGAACGCGAAGCTGGCCCTCCCGGAAGCGCGCGTGGGCCTGCTGCCCTGCGCCGGCGGCACGCAGCGCCTCGCCTGGCTGGTGGGCGAGGGCTGGGCCAAGCGCATGATCCTGTGCAACGAGCGCATCGATGCCGCGACCGCCGGGCGTATCGGCCTCGCCGAGGAAGTGGTCCCGGCCGGGGAGGCGCTGGAGCGCGCCCTCGCCCTCGCCGAGCAGGCCGCGCAGCAGAGCCCGACCTCCGTGGCGCACTGCAAGCAGCTGATTCACTCCGCGCGCGACAAGGCGCTCGCGGACGGCCTCGTCGGCGAGCGCGAGCGCTTCGTCGAACTCTTCTCCACGGAAGACCAGCGCGAGGGGGTCAATGCCTTCCTCGAGAAGCGCGAACCCGTGTGGAAGAACCGCTAGGAGGCCCCATGAGCGACGACGCACCGGTCATCGTCTCGGAGCAGCCCGCGGCCAACGGCGCCGTGGGCATGCTCACGCTGAACGTGCCGAAGACCCTGAACTCGCTGACCCTCGAGATGGTGGACCTGCTGCAGGGCGCCCTGGACCGCTGGCGCGATGACGCCTCGATCCGCGCGGTGTTCATCGCCGGCGCCGGCGAGAAAGCCTTCTGCGCCGGCGGCGACGTGCAGGCGCTGCACGCCTCCGCGGTGAAGAACCCCGGCGGGCCCTGCGACTACGCGGAAGCGTTCTTCGCCCGCGAGTACCGCATGAACTACACGCTGCACACCTACCCCAAGCCGATCATCTGCTGGGGGCACGGCATCGTCATGGGCGGCGGCCTCGGCATCATGGCCGGCTGCCGGCACCGGGTGGTGTCGGCGTCGACCCGTATCGCCATGCCGGAAGTGACCATCGCGCTGTTCCCGGACGTGGGCGGCAGCTGGTTCCTGAACCACATGCCTGGCGGCGCCGGACGTTTCCTGGCGCTCACGGCGGCGAACATCAACGCCACCGATGCGCTGTTCCTCGGTCTCGCCGACCGCTTCATCGACGCCGACCGGTGCGATGCGGTGGTCGAGCGGCTGCTGGCCCAGCCCTGGAGCGAGGACCCGGCCGCCAACCACGGCCTCGTCCGCCACCTGCTGCGCGAGTTCGAGGCGGGCAACGAACCCCTGCCGCCGGCGCAGGTGCAGCCGCACCTGCCCACGATCCGCCAACTTACGGACGGCGACGACATCCACCAGGTGATCGACAACATCCTCGCCCTTGACACGGACGACAAGTGGCTCGCGAAGGCCCGCGACGCCCTGGCCCATGGTTCGCCGCTCGCGGCGCGCTGGATCGACCGGCAGCTGGAGCGCACCCGCCACAGCTCCCTGCGCGAGGTGTTCCAGGCCGAGGTGGTGTTGGCCACGCGCATCGTCCGCCACCCGGAGTTCGCCGAGGGCGTGCGCGCGCTGCTCATCGACAAGGACCGGCAGCCGGCCTGGCAGTACGCGAACTCGCGGGCGGTGCCCGAGGACGTTCTCGACGGCTTCTTCCTGCCGCCCTGGCCGCAGAACCCGCTCGCCGACCTATAACAACCACAGGAGTCACACCATGGCACATGTCGCCTTCATCGGCCTCGGCAACATGGGAGGGCCCATGGCGGGCAACCTCCTCGGTGCGGGCCACGCCGTCACCGTTTTCGACCTGGTCCCGGAAGCCTGCGCGGCGCTGGCCGAGCAGGGCGCCGCCGTGGCCGACTCGGCGCAGGCGGCGATCGAGGGCGCCGAGTACGTCGTCTCCATGCTGCCGGCGGGCAGGCACGTGAAGAGCCTCTACCTCGGCGACGACGGCCTGCTCGCCCGCCTCGACGGCAGCGTGACGGTCCTGGACTGCAGCACCATTGACGCGCCGACGGCGCGGGAAGTCGGCGAGGCCGCCGCGGCCGCCGGCATCGGCTTCATGGACTCGCCGGTCTCCGGCGGGGTCGCGGCGGCGAAGGCGGGTACCCTGGCCTTCATGTGCGGCGGCGATGCCATGACCTTCGAGAAGGCCCGCGTGGTGCTCTCGGCCATGGGCAAGAACATCTTCCACGCCGGCCCCGCCGGCGCCGGGCAGGTGGCCAAGGGCTGCAACAACATGCTGCTCGCCATCCACATGATCGGCACCTGCGAGGCCCTGGAAATGGGCGCGCGCAACGGCCTGGACCCGAAGGTGCTGTCGGAGATCATGCTCGCGAGCTCCGGCCGCAACTGGTCCCTCGAGGTGTACAACCCCTACCCGGGGGTGATGGACGGCGTGCCCGCCAGCAACGACTACAAGCCGGGCTTCATGGTCGACCTGATGGTCAAGGATCTTGGCCTGGCCATGGACATCGCCGGCCAGACGGGCGTCGACAACCAGATGGGTCAGCTGGCGCGGAAGCTCTACGAGGCCCACCAGCAAGGCGGCAACGGGCCGCGGGATTTCTCCTCGATCCTCGAGCGATTGAAGGACTGACCCCGGGCGCCCTGCCCGGGGCCGCTAGGGCGACGGCGGTGCGTCGGACGCCGTCGCCGGTTCTGTTTCGGCGGTCTCCCCGCCGCTGTCCTCGTCGCTTTTCTCCTCGCCGGCCGCCTCGCTTGCCAGCAGCGCCTCCAGGCTGTCCGCGATGCGGTCGTGGTCGTAGCGGCTGATCGTGAACCAGGGGGACCAGGCGCTCGACTTCAGCCAGTGCAGCTCGTCCCCGGCGATAAGCGTGAGCTCGACCGCCTGTTCGCCGCTGTCGACGCGCAGGGTCCGGGCGGTGGAGGTGTCCGCCGGTGCGTCGGCGACGGCGGTGACCTGCAGTCCCTCCAGGGCGCGGACGAGGTCGTCGGCAGGGCCGTCTTCCACGGCCTCGCCGTCGACGCGCCAGCCGTCGTCACCGCGGGCCAGGTCGTGCCCGTCCCAGCGCACCGCGGTGGGGCCCGGGATGGCGGCG
>CAJWWA010000046.1 GCA_913048495.1 uncultured Halieaceae bacterium | reverse complement strand
TTCCGCGAGCCGGCCGCTGTCGCCGAGGCCCGCAGCACGCTTGCGCCGGCCATCGCGATGGAGAAACGGCTGCAGTACTTCTTCGAGCGCCAGTGGCGGCGCCTGCGCGCGGCCTGCGCCGATGCCGGGGTCTGGCTCTTCGGCGACATGCCCATCTACGTGAACCTCGACAGCGTCGACGTGTGGGCGCGGCCGGACGTCTTCCAGCTCGACGCCGACCTGCGCCCGGTCGCCGAGTCCGGCGTGCCGCCGGACTACTTCAGCGCGACCGGACAGCTCTGGCGCAACCCGGTCTACGACTGGGACCGGCTGGCCGCCGAGGACTTCCGCTGGTGGGTGCTCCGCCTCGGCACCCTGCTGCGGCGTCTCGACGTGTTGCGCATCGACCACTTCCGCGGCCTCGCGCAGTACTGGCGCGTCCCCGCCGGGGCGGAGACGGCCGCGGCCGGCGAGTGGCGCGACGTACCCTCCTACGCACTTTTCGACCGGCTGCGCGAGGCCTTCGACCCCTTCCCGGTAGTGGCCGAGGACCTCGGCACCATCACGCCGGACGTGCACGCCCTGCGCGAGCACTACGGGCTCCCGGGCATGGTGGTGCTGCAGTTCGCCTTCAACGAGGACGACGAGGCCCACCCCTACCTGCCGGCAAACCACCCGGAGAACGGCGTCGCCTACCTCGGCACCCACGACAACAACACGGTCCGCGGCTGGCTGGAGGACGAGCTCGACGGTGCCGCCCGCGAGCGCCTGTCGCGCTTCGTGACGCTGGATGACGATCCCGCCAGCACCGTCGCCGCACTCCTGGACCTGCTCATGGCGTCACCGGCGCGCACCGCCATCGCCTGCGCCCAGGACCTGCTGGCTCTGCCGGCCGGGGCACGCATGAACACGCCGGGGCAGCCCACCGGCAACTGGGACTGGCAGCTTACCCGGGCGCAGTACGAGACACTCCCACTCGCCCCTCTGGCCGCAATGGCCGCGGCGCACGGACGGGGGTGACGGTGCAATGGCGCCGGGGCTGGGCTAAGGTCTGCAAGGTCACGACAGGGCCCGGGAGGGGCTGGCGATGGAAGGACACCCGGTCAGTTATTCGCGGACGACCATCACGGAGCTGATGATCCCGTCCTATGCCAATTTCGGCGGCAAGATTCACGGCGGCACGCTCCTCTCGCTCATGGACAAGGTCGCCTACGCCTGCTCGAGCAAGCACGCCGGTGCCTACTGCGTCACCGTCGCCGTGGGCGCCGTGAACTTCCTGCAGCCGGTGGAGGTGGGCGAACTCGTCTCCATGCTCGCCTCGGTGAACTACGTGGGCCGCACCTCCGTGGTCGTCGGCATCAAGGTTATCGCCGAGGACGTGCAGACCGGCGTGGTCAAGCACACCAACACCTCCTATTTCACCCTGGTCGCAAAATCGGACAGCGGCGAACTGGTGCAGGTGCCGCCGCTGATCCTTGAGACCTCGGAGGACGTCCGCCGCTTCCATTCCGCCGCCCTGCGCCAGCGGCTGCGCAAGGAGCTGTTCGCGCGGATGGACGCACACCGCGAGGGCTTCGTGCTGAACGACCGGGTGCGCGCCGACCTCGCCGGCGAGCGCTGTGTCATCCGCGTGGACGGTGGCTCATGAAGCGCCTCACCGGGCTCGCCCTGCGCGGCCTTGCGGTCGCCCTGCCCTTCGCCCTGACGATCTACTTCGTCTACTGGTCCATCAGCAACATCGAGTGGGCCATGCGCAAGGCGCTCGAAACCCTGGACATGGGCGGACTCTATCTCCCCGGCATGGGCGTGGTGGTCTTCGTCGGCATCCTGCTGGTGCTCGGGCTGGTAGCGCGGCTGCTGGTGTTCCAGAGCTTCCTGGCCCTGCTGGAGCAGCTCTTCGAACAGATCCCGCTGATCAAGTCGGTATACACGGCAATCCGCGACTTCATGGCCTTTCTCGCCGGCGAGAACCGGGCCAGCGGTGAGGTCGTCGCCATCGATATTGCCGGCCAGCGCATGCTGGGCATCGTCTCCGACACGGAGCCGCCGCGCTCGCTGGGCAAGGACGCCGACTCAGGCGACGACCTCGTCGGTGTCTTCCTGCCCATGAGCTACCAGCTCGGCGGCTACACGATCTACGTGCCGCGCAGCCGGCTGTCGGCGGTCGACATGGATGCGGAGTCCGCCATGCGCTACATCATGACCGCGGGCATCGGGCGGGCGTCGGCCGACAGCGGTGATCCGGGAGACCGTGCCGCCCCGTAATAGTGAATACAACATGCCGGCAGACGCAGCGTCCGCCGGCTGTATACCGCGCACGGCGGGCAGTCGGTTCCTCTTATTCCCTTAGGACGTCAACGGAAGCAGTTTGCGCGCTAGCGCCTGCTTACCCTTCTGCCGGGACATTCTCGTGAAGCAAGGAGGGAACGATGAACAAGATCGCGAACTTCACCGCACCCGGTATCGAAGACGCCACCGCCGAGAAGACCATCGGCATCCTGGACAACCGCATGGTGGCACTGATCGACCTCGCGCTAACGCTGAAGCACGTGCACTGGAACGTGGTCGGCCCCAACTTCATCGGCGTACACGAGATGCTCGACCCGCAGGTCGAGGCCGTGCGCGAGATGGTCGACCAGGTCGCTGAGCGCATCGCGACCCTGGGCGGCGAACCGGTCGGCACGCCCGCCGCGCTCGTCGAGCGCCGCGACTGGAGCGACTACACGCTGGGCAAGGCGCTGGTGACCGAGCACCTCGGCGCGCTGGACCTCGTCTATTCCGGGGTCAATGAGGACCACCGCAAGGCCATCGGCCAGCTCGCGGAGCTGGACCCGGTCTCCGAGGACCTGCTCACGGGCCATCTGCGCGACCTGGAACAATTCCAGTGGTTCGTGCGCGCCCACCTCGAGTCCGCGGCCGGCGAGCTGGCAACGGCCGGCACGCACAGCGAGAAAGAAGCAGCTCGCGCTGCCCGCCGCTAACGGGCAGAACCCGGATCCGGGGGCTTCCCCTGGCGCAAGCAAGCATGGGCCCGCCGGTACAGCCGGCGGGCTTTTCTTGTGTGCGGCAGGGCTTCACGGGTAATGCTGCCCGGCACGGGGCACCGCCGACCTGGCCGCCCGCGCCGCGTCCCCGGGGTATACTCGCGCCTTTGCCGATGTTCCCGGAGACGCCGATGACCGACCTGTTCGACCCCCTTACCTTCGCCAGCGGTGCCCGTATGAAGAATCGCTTCATGCTCGCGCCGCTGACCAACCTGCAGAGCCACGCCGACGGTACGCTGTCTGACGATGAGTACCGCTGGCTGACCATGCGGGCGCGCGGCGGCTTCGGCGCCACCATGACCTGCGCCTCTCACGTGCAGGCCGCGGGGCTCGGTTTCCCGGGCCAGCTGGGCTGCTTCTCCGACGACCACCTGCCGGGGCTCACGCGCCTCGCAGCGGGCATCCACGAGGGCGACAGCCTTGCGATCCTGCAGCTCCACCACGCCGGCATGCGCTCGCCGGCCGAGGAGATCGGCCAGGCGCCGCTCTGCCCGTCGGACAACAGCGAGTTCGGCGCCCGGGCCCTGACCACGGCAGAGGTGGAAGGCGTGCGCGAAGCCTTCATCGCCGCTGCCGGGCGCGCCGAGCAGGCCGGCTTCGACGGTGTCGAACTGCACGGCGCCCACGGCTACCTTCTCGGCCAGTTCCTGAGCCCCGGCATCAACCGGCGCAGCGATCATTACGGCGGCTCGCTGGAGAACCGGGCCCGGCTCCTTCAGGAAATCATCGACGGCATTCGCACGCGCTGCCGGCCGGACTTCGTCCTCGGCCTGCGCCTGTCCCCCGAGCGCTTCGACATCGTCCTGGGCGAGATGCTCGAGCTGGCACAGCAGCTGTGTGCTGAGGGGCATATCGATTTTCTCGACATGTCGCTCTGGGACGGCTTCAAGGCGCCGGCGGAGCCCGGCTATGAAGGCAGCACCCTGCTCTCCCTCTTCGCCGGCATCGACCGCGGCAAGGTTCGCCTCGGCTGCGCCGGCAACATTCGCAGCGGCGCCGCGGCCGCGCGCTGCCTGGCGGAGGGCGCCGATTTCGTCCTCACCGGCCGCGCAGCGATCCTGCACCACGACCTGCCCCGCCGCATCGCCGCGGACCCCGCCTTCGAGCCGGTGCCCAACCCGGTCACCCGGGACTACCTGCAGAAAGAGGGGCTAGGCGAGGCCTTTATCGACTACATGGCGAGCTGGAAGGGCTTCGTCGCCGAGTGATCACAGACCAGGGGGAACGCACGATGCGTATTGACCGGCTGTTTCTTTTTCTCACCCTGTCGACCCTGCTGGCCACCGCGCCGCTGCGGGCAGCTGACGAGAGCGCGGCGGCTAACGCCGTGGCCGCGGTCCTCGACGACTTCCACGACGCCGCGGACAAGGGCGACAAGGCCCGCTACCTCGGCCACTTTACCGAGGATGGCGTCTTCCTGGGCACCGATGACTGGGAGCGCTGGCCGCTGCCGGTCTTCCGCGACTACGTCGGGAAGCGCTTCCGGGACGGCAAGGGCTGGAGCTACCGGGCGGTGGAGCGCCATGTGCGCGTTGCCGCGGACGGCGAGACCGCGTGGTTCGACGAGATCGTCGAGTCACCGAAGTGGGGGCGTTTCCGGGGTACCGGCGTCCTGCTGAGGCGGGGCGACCAGTGGAAGGTCGCCCACTACGCGCTGTCCTTCCTCATTCCCAACGCCGTGGGCGAGGAAGTCAGCCGCCTGGCGCAGGCGGCGGAGCGGCAGGCGACGCCGGAGTAGCCGCGGCCCGCAGTTCCGCCTCCAGCGCTTCGGCAGCGTGCGAGCGCGGCCGGGCGAAACGGGCCAGCCCCAGGTACACCACCGGGGTCAGGTACAGCGTGAACAGCGCGGTCAGGCCCAGGCCACCGAACACCACCCAGCCGACGGCGGCCCGGGCCTCGGCCCCGGGGCCGCTCGACAGGATCAGCGGCAGCGCGCCGAGCACCGTCGACACCAGCGTCATGGCGATAGGCCGCAGGCGGACGGTGGCCGCCTCGCGCACGGCCTCGCGCACCGGAAGCCCGGCATCGCGGCGCTGGTCCGCGAACTCCACCAGCAGGATGCCGTTCTTGGCGATCAGCCCGATGAGCATGACCAGCCCGACCTGCGAGTAGATGTTCAGGCTGGTGCCGGTGAGAAACAGGGAAAAAATCGCCGCGGCGAGGCCGAAGGGCACGATGGCCATGATCACGAGCGCGCTGGTCAGACTCTCGAACTGGGCCACCAGCACCAGGAAGACGACCAGCAGCGCAAAGCCGTAGGTCAGCAGGGTCTCCCGCCCGCTCTCTTCGAGCGTCGCCGCCTCGCCCCGGGTCAGCACCTCGATATCCGGCGGCACGACCTCCGCCGCCAGGGCCCGCAGCTCGTCGATGGCCGTCTGCAGCGCCACCCCCTCCACCACGTCGACGTCGATCTCGACGGCGCGGCGCTGGGACTGGCGCTCGAGCTCGCTGGCCACGCCGGCCTCGACGATGGTCACCACGCTCGACAGCGGCACCAGGGCACCGCTTCCCGCGCGCACGTAGAGGTTGACGAGGTCGCCGGGGTCGTCGATGGCGCGCGCACCGGCCTCGAGCATGATCGGCACCGCCTGGTCATCCACGTTCAGGTCGATCACGTCGAGCCCGTCGATCATGGCGCGCAGGGTCTCGGCGAGCTGTGGAAGCTCGATGCCCAGGTCCGCCACCCGGCGCCGGTCGATGCGCACGGACAGCTGCGGCTGGGTAGGCTGGTAGCCGATGCGCGGGCCCTGCACGCTGCTGAGACGCTCGCGGATGGCGTCGGCGTAGGCCCTCGCCGCCGCGTAGATGCGGTCGTACTCATTCCCCGTGAGCACCAGCTCCAGGCCGCCGGAGCTGCCGCGCAGGTTGAGGCTGTTGCTGCTGAACACGCGGGCGCCGGCCCCGGGCAGGTTGCGCAGAATCGGCGCGATCTCGGCGGCGATGGCCTGCTGGCTGCGCTCGCGCTCGCTCCACGGCGCCAGCGGCGCGCTGATGAACAGGATGTTCGGGTCCCAGCGACCGACCACCGTGTACAGCGACTGGATCTCGCCGCTGGCGACCAGCGGCTGCAGCACGTCCTCGACGCGGTTGGCCTGGCGCTCCATGTAGGGCAGGCCCACCCCGTCCGGGCCGCGGGCGAAGACGTTGATCTCGCCGCGGTCCTCCTCGGGCAGCAGCTCCTGGTCGAGCTGGAAGTAGAGCGCACCGGCGCTGCCCGCCGCGGCGAGACAGGCGACGAGGGCCAGCCAGGGATGGGCGAGCAGGCCGCCGAGGGTGCGCCCGTAGAAGCGCTGGAGCCCGTCGCCCAGCCGGTGCAGCTGCCGGTCGACGGCGCTCTCCTTCGATGTCCCGAGCCGCGCCATGGCCGCCGGCACCAGCGACAGCGCGACGAAGGATGAGATGGCGACCGCCACCGCCAGCACCAGCCCGAACTCGCGGAACAGGCGGCCGGCCGTACCCGGCAGGAACGCGATGGGCACGAACACCGCCGCGAGCACGACGGTGGTAGCCACCACGGCGAAGAACACCTGCCGGGTGCCCAGCACGGCGGCGGCGTTGGCACCCAGACCGAGGCGCCGCCGGCGCTGGATGTTCTCGAGCACCACGATCGCGTCGTCGACGATCAGGCCCGTTGCCAGCACCAGGGCGAGCAGCGTCAGGATGTTGATGGAGAAGCCGAGCAGCCAGATGGCCGCGACAGTGCCGAGGAGCGAGACGGGGATCGCCACCGCGGGCACCAGCGTGAGACGCAGGGACCCCGAGAACACGCGGATGGTCGCCACCACGATCAGCACGGCGAGCAGGAGGCTCGCGAGCACCTCGCGCACCGCGCCGCGGATGAAGATGGCGTTGTCGGAAATCTTGGTCAGCGTGACGTCATCGAAGCGGGCGTTCAGGCGCTCGAGCGCACGATCGACCCCCGCGGCGATCTCGATGGTGTTGGAGCCGGCCTGGCGCACCACGCCGACGCCGATGACACGCTGCCCGTCGAGGCGGACGAAGGATTCGGCGTCTGCCGGCGCAAAGGTCACGTCCGCGATGTCATCAATGCGCACGGTGCCGGTGATGATGGTGTCGGCGACCTGCTCGGCGGTGACCACCGAGGCGTCGGCGCGCACGAGCAGCTGCTGGTCGCCGCCGCGGAAACTGCCCGCCGGCACGTCGAGCGGCGCCTGTCGGAGCACCGCCGCCACGTCGCTGACGGTGAGGCCATAACTCGCCAGGCGCAGCGGGTCCACGATCACGCGCAGGGTGCGCTCCCGGTTGCCGAAGAGCGGCACGTCCGCCACGCCGGGCAGGGACAGGAGCGCCGGGGCGATGTTCTGCTCGACGATGCGGGTCAGGGCCTCCTCGCTGTAGACCGTGCTAGAGACCGCGACGCGGACGACCTCCTGCGCGTCTTCCTCGGCCTTGAACACCGCGAGTTGCTCCACGTCGTCGGGCAGCTCGCGGGTGACCTGGCTGATCGCCTCGCGGACGTCGGTCGCGGCCCGGTCGAGGTCGTAGCCCGGGCGGAACTCGACGCGGATGCGGGTGCTGTTCTCCTCACTGGCGGAGCTGATGTCCGTGACGCCGGACACGCGGGCGACGGCGCCCTCGAGAATGCGCGTGACCTCGGCGTCCATGGTTTCCGGCGAGCCGCCGGGAAGCTGCGCGCGCACGTTGATCACCGGGCGGTCGACGTCCGGCAGCTCGCGGACCTCCACGGCCAGCAGGGCCGCGATGCCGGCAATGGCGATGAGCAGGTTCATCACCGCCACCAACCAGGGGCGGCGGACGCCGAGGGCCGGCAGGTCCGCCCGCGGCGGCGCGTGCGTCGGGTCCGCCACGCGCTCAGCCCTCGTTCGCGGCCGGTGCCAGGGTGCCGCGCGCGTCCCGGGCCAGGGCGGCGGCATCCATGGTTCGCACGGGGATTCCCTCGCGCATGGACTGTACGCCCTCGCCGACGACCGGCGCGCCCGCGGGCAGCTCCGCGTCGATCAGTACCCGCCCCTGCTGCCGCTGCACCAGTGATGCCGGCACGCGCCGCGCACGCTCGTTCTCAACGGTCCAGACGTAGGCGCCGTCGGCGCCCCACTGCACCGCCACTTCCGGTACCGCGGGGTAGGCGGCGCCGGTGAGGTCCAGCCGAACGCGGAAACTCATGCCCGGCCGCAGCCGGTCGTCCCCGTTGGGCACCTCGGCCCGTGCGGTGAAGGCCCGGGAAGCTGGATCGACCCGCGAGCCGATGGCCACCACGGTGCCGCTGGCCCGCGTGCGTTCGTCGTTCCATACCTCGATGCGCACCGGGTCGCCGGCCGAGAGACGGCCGACGTAGGCCTCCGGCACCTCGAAGCTCACCAGCAGCAGGCTGCGATCGTCGATGGTCGTGATCTCGGTGGTCGGCTCGATGCGGTCGCCGGGGTCGATGTCCGTAATGCCCACGTAGCCGTCGAAGGGTGCGGTGACAAAGCGCCGGTCGAGGGCGATCTGCGCCCGGTCGCGCTCGATGCGCGCGGACTCGAGGGTCGTCCGGGCCGTATCGATGGTGGTCTCCGGCACCGTGAGTTCGACGCTGCTGTTCGCCGTGGTGTAACGCTCGAGCATGCGGCGGGCATCGGCGAGGCGCAGCTCGGCCAGTTCCAGCGCCAGCTTCTCGTCGCGCGAATCCAGGGCCAGCAGCACGTCGCCCTGTTCTACAGGATCACCGGGCTGGAAGTTGACCGCGACCACCTCACCGGCCGCCTCGGGGTAAAGCGAGACGGAGCGCCGCGCCCGCGCTGTACCCACCGCTTCGACGCGCATGCGCAGCGGCTCCAGGCGCACGGGCTCCACGACCGCGGGCACAGCGGTGCTGCCGGATTTCGGCGCGTCGATGACCTCACCGCGCTGCCCGCAGGCGGCAAGCAGAAGCCCCAGCGCGAGGGCGCAGAACCGCCCGCCCCTCGGCCCGCCCGCTTGACTGGCATCTGGCCTATTCATAGGGGGTATTTACGGAGAACCCCGGCAACCCGATTGCCGGAGCAATACCCTACTCGCCCTCGTCCAGCGCTTCCAGGCGCCTGTGCGCAGCGTCCTGCAGCTGCTGCTCGACATTTCCGGCCTTTTCCATGGACTGCTTGTAGCCCTCGGGAAGCACTCCTTCAGGGTCCTCTTCCTTCGTGCACCCGACCAGGCTGGCCACGAGAGCCAGCAGCATGATCGGGATCAGGTGTTTGCGGTGCGGCATGGCAGGTCCTCCCGGCGGGCGATGCGGTGCCCGAAGCGCAGGGCACTTGACCCAGTATTGCCGCTGTCGCCAACCGGTGCCACCCTGTCGTTGACCCGTACAGGAGCCGGTACCAAGCAACCGCGCTGTCGCGCCCGGCGTCAGTCGGCTACGCTGTAGGCTTCCCGATGGCCATGCTCAGGGGGCGGGCAGCATGTACAGGCAGAACAGGCAACACAGGCGGGTAGCGGCTTTAGCTGTCAGCCTCGCTCTCGGCTCCGCGGCAGTCTGCGCAGCAAGCGATGATGTGGCGAAACAGCTTGCCAACCCCATTGCCTCGCTGGTGAGCGTCCCCCTGCAGCTGAACTACGACGACGGCTACGGCGCGGGCGGCGACGGCGAGCTGTGGCGCCTGAACGTGCAGCCGGTGATTCCGTTCTCCGTCAGCGACGACTGGAACGTCATCTCGCGCACCATCCTCCCCGTCATCGACCAGGACGGCTTCCCGGGTGCCGGTGACAGCGAAACCGGGCTCGGCGACACGCTGCAGAGTCTCTTCTTTTCGCCGAAGTCGCTGACGGACAGCGGCTGGACCTGGGGTGTCGGCCCCGCCCTGCTGCTGCCGACGGCGACAGAGGATGTGCTCGGCGCGGAGCAGTGGGCGGCCGGCCCGACGGCGGTGGCGCTGCGGCAATCCGGCTCCTGGACTTACGGTGCACTGGCAAATCACATCGAGTCCTTCGCGGGCGACGGCGACCGCGCGGACGTGAGCGCGACCTTCCTCCAGCCTTTCCTGACCTACATCACCGCGAAGCAGACGACCTTCGCAATCAACACGGAGTCGACCTACGACTGGGAAACGGAGCAATGGTCCGTGCCGCTGAACCTGCAGGCCAGCCAGCTGCTGAAACTCGGTGGCCAGCACGTGCAGGTCGGCGGCGGCGTGCGCTACTGGCTCGATTCACCCAGCGGCGGACCCGATGGCTGGGGCCTGCGCATGAACCTGGTGCTGGTCTTTCCCCGCCCGTAGCGCAGCCCCCCGGCAAGGAGTTGCCACAGAGCCATGGAACACTACCTCTGGTGGATCACCGGTGCCTCGTTGCTCAGCGCTGTCGCCACCCTGCTGGCGATGCCCTGGGTGGTGACCCGCCTGCCCGAGAACTACTTCAACCACCACGAGCGGGAGAGTTGGCGGCGGTCGAACAGCGAGCCCGTGGTCGCCCTGCTTCTCGGGCTGCTGAAAAATGCCGTCGGTGCCTTACTGCTGGTCCTCGGGATCGTGATGCTGTTCACGCCCGGCCAGGGGCTGCTGACCATCCTGGCCGGGCTGCTGCTGATGAACTTCCCGGGGAAGTACCGCCTCGAGCGCTGGCTCGTGCAGCGCCCGGGCGTCCTCCGGAGCCTCAACTGGTTGCGGACGCGCCGCGGCAAGGCGCCCTTCCACCTCTCCTGAGAGGTCCCGCTACCCTCGGGTAATGCCAGCCGGCGCATCCAGCCCGGGCGGAACGCCGCTTTCGCCCGCGCCCGCGAGGTCGAGCAGCGTCTGCGTCACCAGCCGGTCGTGGGTCCACATGCCCATGCGGCTCACGGGCAGGTCCAGCCACTGCCAGTCCGGGTTGTCCTTTGCCGGCCCGGGCATCCAGTCGGAACTCGGCCGCTGCTGCTGCCCGGCGCAGCGGATGTAGGTTTTCGGCAGGCCGTCGTAGCCGCCGTGCTCGAGCACCAGTTCCGTAGCCCACTGCTTCCAGGGGTGGTAGCGGATGCGTTCCCGGAGCAGGCGCCGCAGCTCCGGATAGTCCTCGGACACCAGCATGTCCAGCGTGTAGTCGCGGAAAAAATCGAGCTGGTAGCCGTCGACCAGGCCCTCGAAGCGATCCTGGTAGGCCCCCGGGTACCGCCCGTCGGGCCCCGGGTCCGGCCAGGCCTTCATGGTCCCGGGCCGCGGCACCAGGGCATCGAAGTAGACGAGGTGGCGAATCCGGTCGCGACGGCGATCGGCCACCCCCGTGATGGTGAGCCCGGCAAAGGAGTGGCCAACCAGCACCACGTCACGCAGGTCCTCGTAATCCATGAGGTCGACGACCTCCTGGATATGCGTGTAAAGGTCGATGTCGGGATTGGCGACGGCGGAACGTTCCGCCACGCCGCTCATGGTCGGCGTGAAGGCGCGGTAACCCTGCGCCCACAGGCGGTCCCGAACCCGGCTCCAGGTCCAGCCGCCGAGCCAGGTGCCCGGGACGAAGAGAAAGTCGGGTTTTCGACGAGGCGGCTCACCTGCTCCGGTTGCCGCGTCCCCGGCGGCAACGGGGGCCAGGGCGTTCCCAGCCAGCGTGGACACCAGCGACAGCTGCAACAAGCGGCGTCGATCCATGGTCATGAGGTGCCTCCTCCCGGTTCTCGGTCTCCCCCCAATTCTGCCGCAGCCGTCCCCAGAAAGCTGCTCTCCGGAAAGGTAGCCGGCCGCGCTCAATGCTGTGACAGCTTCCCCCGAAGTGGCGTATCGTCTCCGGGAGCTGATGCTCAGTCCGAACAGCCGCAACGAGAGGATTCCGGATGAAAGAGACCCCGGACATGGACGCTTTCTTCGAAGCCTATGCGGACGCATGGGCGAGCAACGACCCCGTGGCGATCGGCGCACACTGGGACCCCGAGCGGGCGCCGCTCTACCAGGCAGAGGAGAAAGATGAGCCGTTCACCAGCTGGGCGGCGCTGGATGACTACTGGGCCGCCAATGCAGAATTCCATGACAGTGTCCGCCTGCAGTTCAGTGACCCGCGGGTCCAGCCTCTTGCCGATGGCCTCTGCCAGGTGCTGGTCCAGATGCGCTGGGATATCCGTTTTACCTCCGGCGCCAGCCGCGCCATGGGCGGCAGCAACCGGGTTCTCGCTACCCTGGTGAAAAGGCAGGACGGCTGGCGGCTCTGCGGCTGGGTCGAGGCACCGCTGGCGCCGATCACCTACCTGAGGCGCCTGTATGAGCAGAGCGCCGCCAGCGACCTCAGGTAGCCAGGAAGGGGTAGCTGCGCCGAACGGGGAAGAGAAGGGAACCCGGCGAGGGCTCACGATCCACGGGCAGCACACCCGGGCAACCGCTCAGACTTTCAAGGCATCGAACTCTGAGAGGCCCACCAGCAGGGAGTAGACCGGCCGCTCGACCGCCTCGCGCGACTCGGCCTCGGCGAGCTGCTTGATCGACTCAACGATGTCGACCCACCAGCGCATGTGGCCGGCGCTGAGCTGCGCCGCGATGTTGATCAGGTCGTGGGCCAGGGGCAGCGTGTAGATCGCCGTCCGCTTGAGGGCGAGCATGCTGTCGGCATCGAGTTCCATCTCCTCCATGCTCTTCATCAGCCTGAGCACAACGCGCGGCTCGGACTCGAGGTCGTGGGTCTTTGCCGGCTCCGCATCCGGCTCCAGGAACGCCAGGTCGAGGTGCGACAGGAAATCGCGCAGGGCGCTGCGCAGGCTGAGCTTGAGCTCACGCCGGTGGTGGTTCTCACGCAATTTCTGCACCAGGGTGAACAGGCCGACCAGGAAGAAGCCCTCGAGGCAGAAGCCGATCAGTTCCGGGAGCAGGTTATCCCGGAAGGACGCTTCATCGGCGTGCGTCATGAACAGCGCATAGAGCGCGATACCGACGACCCCGAAGACGGCCAGGGGCAGGGCCAGGAGCCAGCGGTTCATTCTTCGCCCGCGGGCTCGTCGGCCAGCGCCTCCACGACCCTGGCGATCTTGCGCGCCTCTGCCGCGCTCAGGTCCGCCGGCACGCCATGGAGGTAGAGCACCGTGCCCGGCCGCAGCGGGATCGGAACGATGTCGGGCCGGTAGCGCGTCTCGTCCAGGCGCAGCTGTTCCAGCGCCGCTTCTTCCGCCGTGCGCGACTGTTCGCTCCCGCGCCGCCGCGGCCCCTGCCTCTCGGTGCGCCGGGCGACAAACCCGTCCGGCGCCTCGCGGTAGCGGAAGTAGTCATCCAGGGCCTCGCGCAGGCGACCGGCGTAGAGCGACAGCACCTCCGGGCGCACCGTGCCTCCCTGCAGCTTGTGGCAGCGCGCGGCCAGTTCATCGACGTCAACCCGGCGCAGATCCTCGGCTTCCGCCTCCGTGAGGTGAGCGAACAGTTCCAGCGCAGCGTTCCTCCGGCTGCGTGCGACCGCGGGATTGATCAGTCCAGCGTGTACCGCCTCGCGAAGAAAATCGAGCATCGCGTCGCGCGAATAGTCCTTGTCCATGATCGTTCCCCTGAGCCCCGCCTCGATCGTTGTCCCGATGAACGTCCCCGTCAAGTCCGGCGCAGGGGTGAAGCGGGGATCAGACTGGCCGGGCAAACGATCACACCCGCCACGCGATCGCTGCGCGACGGCCGCGGCATCGGATTTCCCCTGCATACCCCGGTGCGTATAGTTGAGCGCAGTATCCGGAGGGAATCCATGCGACCGCACATCGAGTTCATCCAGGCCCAGCTCCTTCCCTGGCAGCGCATCCAGGGGGATGTCGCGAGGCCCGGGCGACATTTCACGTCAACGCACTGGAGATGCCCTGGGCCATGAGCCTGAACGATCCGAAGCTGGCCCACCCCGGCATCTTCCGCAAGGACCTGCGCATGGACCCTGAGACCGGCGAACGCCCCGTTCACCTTCAACGCGCCCTACGATCCGATCCTGCCGGAAGAACTGGCACCCTTTGCGCGCGTGCCCTGGATCGCGCCGGACCCGGAATCCCTGGAGGGACCGCGCCAGAAGTCCACGATGGCCCCGGCACCCGCAAGGTCGATCGATGGGCGATCGAAGTACGCCCTAGCGCTGTGGCGAGGCATGCCTCAGGGGCCGTCGGCGCACTCGCGATGACTGGGCCAGGTCGGTAGCGGGAAGTCTTCCTCACTGCCAACCAGAGACGCTGGCCGGTTCTCACACACTCGCTGCGGCGAATCTCCTTCAAAGAGTTCGCTGTAGCACTGCCTGACCAGGCACTGCTCCCTGGATTCAAAGGGGCTTCGATCGAAGTAGCGAATCACGTACTCGCCATCGGGTTCCGCGTCGAAACGCTCGCTCGACAGGAAATACTCCCCCGCATCGTTGAAAGACCACCTCTTGGAGTAATCGGGACCCGTTTCCACACTCAGGTAAGGCTCGCCATCCCTCGTACCGTAGGTGCGCAGCACGTCACCCGTATAGCGCCAGCCCCACTCCGGATCGCGGGGAAACCCAAAATCGTCGGGCTCGGGCTGATAGAAGAACCAGCACCCCTCCCCTTCAGTCCACCTTGAACGCGGGCTGTAGCCGCTAGCTTCCAGCAACATGTCAATACGCTGCTTATCGATAAACCCGCACTGTTCAAAACCGACTGAAGGATTCTCCGGTAGCGAGCTTTCGCCGTCACCGTCGCCAGGGTCGGTTATTGGCAGGCACTCGCTCGCATAATCACGCCGTTCAAGATTATTGAAGAGCTGTATCGCGTCTACTTGCCTTTGAGGGTCCAGGGGACCGAACCGTCCCCGGAGCTCCAGCAGCACGGCCTGGTTCACGTAATAGGGAATCTCCGCCTTCTTCCTGAGGCGATCCCAGGTGTAGTCGCCATAGGGATACAGGGTGTTGCCGGCCAGACTGAAAACCTGCAAGCCGGTGCGGTTCAGCCGGCTGTTATTGCCGTCACCGATGAACGCTGTCTGCGTTGAGGTCCACGGTTGACCGCAGAGGTCATTAGTCGGATAGAAAATCTCACCCGTCCCGCGGTCGTGTACCGCCATGTAGCCATCCATGCGAGGATTGCCCGCATCGTCACGCGGCGGCTCCCACACCGGCGCAAAGAGCTCGCCGCTGCGCGCGGTAGCGTTCAGTGGCGGAGAGACGCTGTTCGCCCACTGGTAAACGAGAACCTCCACCGAGAGTGTTTGCACGAAGAGAAGCAGATCATCCTCCTCGATCACATTCTCGATGTACCCGGCCTCCAGTTCGCAGAAGAAAGAACAGTCTCGGCTGGCGAAGAGGTCCGAACCCACGGACAGTCGATGCCAGGCTGCGCTGGTAGACAGATTCTCCTTCTCAAAGGTGGGCGCGAGATAAACCACCTCTCCGTTCGAGGTGATGGACCGGGGCAGGTTTTCCAGCAAGCACGGCTCCATCGAGCCGCCGCAGAGAAAGCGGGGGCCCTCCGCCCAGCCCGTAAAGCGGTAGCCCGCCGAAGGAATTGCCTCAAAGCCGACATCGACGCCCTCTTCGGAACCTTCGAGATCGAGGTAGCAATCCGTGTACTCGGGGCACACGCTGTCGCTCTGTATATGTCGGACCTGTCCACCGATGGGCGATCTGACCTCGATACGACAACCAGCCAGTGCCAGCAGTACAATAATGACCGTGGTCGCCTCGATAACCCGCACCATCCCTCTTCCCCTCTGCAATCACCGCGGCGCAAGAAGAGTCAGGCTGCGGGCTGTTCAATTGGCGAATGAGTTAACCTTAGCAGCAGGTAATCACACGTCAAAAAGTGACGGCCAAGCGTGAGGATCATCGGGACGTTGCCATTGCGAGGGTCGTGCCGGGATCAGCCGGGGCACGCAGCCCGGCAACCAAAAAGTAAAACGAAGTGAATTCGTTCAAAGAAGAAAATGGTGGGCCGTGCTGGGCTCGAACCAGCGACCAATTGGTTAAAAGCCGGATAGCCAATTTCCATGTGATTGATTTTATTTAACTTTTATCGGTGACGCCCGTTGCAAGTTGCACCGAAATGCACAACAAAGCAGGACTGATCCCGGCAAAATCCCGGCATTGGCAGCCACTTGGATTACGACTGCCGGTCGGCTTCCGTGAAGGCTTTTTCCAATCGCCTCAGCGGGTTATCGAAGCGCACTTTTTCCGGTTTGAACAACTCCGGCCCCCAGCCAGCCGATTGCATCCTGGATAGCTACGTGCAGATCCCAGAAGGAGTATCGGGCCGGCACCGAGTCAGTCGTAGATCGACACGACCCGCGAAACCATACCACCCAGCAGAGAGGAGCCCGGCAGGGGGTCCTTGATGACGATCCGTCCGATCCGAAGTATAAGAAAAACAAACGGCATATAGTGGGAAAAATTTCTTTCCAAGGATAGGAAATATTAACGGCCTGTTGAGAGTAGAGATCCTCGCTGATTGTGCTGCCCGGTCCTGCTGACCTGTCGAAATACCCGTCTATTGACCCGAAAATCCTGTTCGCGGCGTTGACTTTATTTCCCGCACGGAAGACCTGTCCATTCGCGGTTTCGATGCGATCTCCAACATCGTATTCCGCGGTTCCTTCTACATGACGCACGACATCGGGAAGCGCTGGATCGATCAGAAACTCAAGGGCAATGTCTGCTCCATTCTCACCACCTGGGTCTGGAATGGAGGCCCCTTCGTCGTGCCCTCTAAGGATAGCCAGGGCTACTGCCACCACGTAGTTGCCTCCGGGAATGCCGAGGGCAAAGGCATCCGAGGTCAGTGCCGCGCCGGATTCACCACTGGTCCAGGCACCCGAGGTAATGATCACCATACCAGTGATGGTGCACACAATAATGGTGTCGATGAACGTACCCAGCATCGCCACCATACCCTGGTTGATGGGGTCGCGGGTCTGGGCGGCGGCGTGGGCGATGGGGGCTGAACCCAGGCCGGCTTCGTTGGAGAATACGCCCCGTGCCACACCAAAGCGGATAGCGGCCCACACGGCTGCGCCGGCAAAACCGCCTTCTGCAGCGGTGCCAAGGATAGGAAATATTAACGGCCTGTTGAGAGTAGAGATCCTCGCTGATTGTGCTGCCCGGTCCTGCTGACCTGTCGAAATACCCGT
>CAJWWA010000045.1 GCA_913048495.1 uncultured Halieaceae bacterium | reverse complement strand
TGGGTGGTTGATCCTGAGGTCGCGCAGTCTTCCACGGGTGCTGGGGGTAATTCTGCTGGTCGGCAGCGCAGGTTATCTCCTCGACTCCTTCGCGCCGATGCTGATCCCGGGCTACGGGGACTGGTCGATCGCGAACTGGGTGACGCTGCCGGCCTCGATCGGTGAGCTGGGTACCTGTGCCTGGCTCCTGCTTTTCGGCGCGAGGCCACCTGCGCAAAGGCTCTCCCGGCAATAGAATGCGCGACAGATTGTAAAGGGTCGGAAGCCAGAGTCGGCAAAGCTGGGTTTCAAGGTCGACCTCCGACCGCGAGCGGTCCTTGCCAAGGCCTCAATCCATGGCTTTCAACTTCCCCCAGAAGTCAGAATCAACCGGGTCCGAGGTCATCTTTTCTACCATTCCGACGAACTCTTTGTTGAAGTAGCCGCTGCATAGCGACCAGAGTTCTCGTGCCCTCGGGGTGCCCAGGATAAAGTAGATAACCTCTCGATAGCTGAGCCATGCGTCACCATCCAGAGCACCAGACTTATACTGCAACCATTCATGCTCGCGGGCGCGCATCTGCGCAATGATCCAGAACATCAGCTGGGTTTTCTCTTCGAAGGTTGGTCTCTCCGAGTCAGACATCGCACGGCCCAACCCCGGGAACTCGATGAACTTGTAGACCCCGCCCTGGTCTGTGGTGAGGGCGACCTGACGAGCCTCAGAGAGTAGTAGCTGTGTTCCCTGCCTGACCTGAAGAGCAAGATAAATCAGGGTGATTACAACAAACACGGCCCCAACGATTTGCGAGACGTAGGACCACTCTTCAAGCGCCATATCCCGACCCCCTCCGTCGATGCTCATCGAAACTTACCCGAATCGAGGAAGCGTGTCTGCTTCGGTATCGCGATCAACGGTTGCGATGAGTATACATCGCCCTCACCGCACGACCGCTTCGGGCCAGTGACCGCCGAGGACCCGCCGGAAGCGCAAACACAGCCGATGGCCTGCGGTTCGCAGCGGCGTGACCCGCGGGAAGAAAAAAGCCGGCGCGGGGCCGGCTTCAGCAGGTGCTGCCTGTCAGGCGGGAGCGCCCGTCAGAGCTTGCCTTCCAGTTCCGGCAGGGCCTCGAAGAGGTCCGCCACCAGGCCGTAGTCGGCAACCTGAAAGATCGGGGCGTCCTCGTCCTTGTTGATGGCGACGATGACCTTGGAGTCCTTCATGCCCGCCAGGTGCTGGATGGCACCGGAGATGCCGACGGCGATGTAGAGCTCCGGGGCGACGATCTTGCCGGTCTGGCCGACCTGCATGTCGTTGGGCACGAAGCCCGCATCCACGGCCGCACGGGAGGCGCCGATCGCCGCGCCGAGCTTGTCGGCGATGCCGTCCAGGAGCTTGAAGTTGTCGCCGTTCTGCATGCCCCGGCCACCGGAGATGACCACCGGGGCGGCGGTCAGCTCGGGACGGTCGGACTGGGCCAGCTCTTCGCCGACAAAACTGGACACGCCGGCGTCGTGCACGGCATCCACGGCTTCAACGGCCGCGGAACCGCCCTCGGCGGCCACCGGGTCGAACGCCGTCGCGCGCACGGTGATGACCTTCTTGGCATCGGCCGTCTGTACCGTCGCGATGACGTTGCCGGCATAGATCGGGCGCTTGAAGGTGTCGGCGGCCTCGACCGAGATGATGTCGGAGATCTGCGCCACGTCGAGGAGCGCGGCCACGCGCGGCATCACGTTCTTGCCGCTGGTGGTGGCGGCGGCGACGACGTTGTCATAGCCCGCGGCGAGCTCCGCGACCAGCAGGCTGGTGTTCTCGGCCAGCGCATGGTCGTAGGCGGCGTTGTCGGCAACCAGCACCTTGCCGACGCCCGGCACCTTGGCCGCCGCTTCGCCGACGGCGGCACAGCCGTTGCCGGCAACCAGGATGTCGATATCGGCGCCCAGGGCCTGGGCGGCGGCAACCGCGTTCAGCGTGGCCGGGTTGAGGGTCGCGTTGTCGTGTTCGGCTACTACCAGGGTTCCCATCAGATCACCTTCGCTTCGTTCTTCAGTTTGTCGACCAGCTCATCGACGCTTTCGACCTTGATGCCGGCCTGGCGCTCCGCCGGCGGCTCGACCTTGACCAGCGTCAGGTGCTGCTTGACCTCCACGCCGAGGTCGGCGGGGCTGTAGACGTCCAGCTGCTTCTTTTTGGCCTTCATGATGTTCGGCAGCGACGCGTAGCGCGGCTCGTTGAGGCGCAGGTCGGTGGTGACGATCGCCGGCAGCTTGAGGCTCACCGTCTGCAGGCCGCCGTCGACTTCCCGCGTGACCTGGACCTGGTCGCCGTCGACCTTCACCTCGGAGGCGAACGTACCCTGGGCCATGCCCGCGAGTGCGCCCAGCATTTGTCCGGTCTGGTTGTTGTCGCCATCGATGGACTGCTTGCCCAGGATAACGAGCTGCGGCTCTTCCTTCTCGACCACGCCTTTCAACAGCTTGGCCACCACGAGCGGCTCCACCGGCCCGTCGGTCTCGACCTGGATTCCGCGGTCGGCGCCGAGGGCCAGGGCCGTGCGGATCTGCTCCTGGCAGGCCTTGTCGCCGATGGAGACGGCGATGACTTCCGTGGCGACGCCGGCTTCCTTCAGACGCACGGCCTCTTCCACGGCGATCTCGCAGAACGGGTTGATGGACATCTTGACGTTATTCAGGTCGACGTCGGAACCGTCGGCCTTGGCGCGGACCTTGACGTTGTAGTCGACCACGCGCTTCACAGCGACCAAAACCTTCATGAAAACTCCAGTGTCGTGTGGATGGAAGGGAGTGGGATCACGCGGCAAGCTGACCGGCCGGGACCCGGGATGCGCCCCGGGGGGCGGAATCGGCGAAACATGTTGCCGAGTTTGCGCGGGGGGGTCAATAGGAACGGCGGCCGGCCCGCGGGTCGCCAGGGCGCGGCAAAACAGGCGACAAAGCCCCCCGGTGACGGCTGGGCCGGTGCCGTTGGCCCCGCGTTGCCTGTAAACTGCGGGGCTTTTCGGACCGGCGTCTGGCCGGCGGCGCGGGGAACCATGCTGGAGAGCTTTTTGATCGCCATGGGCAGCTACGGCCGGTGCTACCTGCAGAGCGTCTGGCCCGGGCGCCACGGCGCCGCGCCGCTGCGGCCGCGGCGGCTGCTCTTCCTGCTCCTCTTCCCCCTTTTCCTGCTGCTGCAGCTCGTGCACTGGCTGGCCCTCGCGCTGGACGAGCTGCTCTATCCGGACTATCGCCAGCAGCGCGTTGCGGCGCCGGTCTTTATCACCGGCATCCCGCGCAGCGGCACGACCTACCTGCACCGGCTGCTCGCCGCCGGCGGCACCTTTACCACGGTACGGACCTGGGAGGCCCTGCTCGCCCCGGCGATCTGCCAGCGCCGGCTCCTGCGCGCGCTTGCCCGCCTGGACCGGCGCCTCGGCGCCCCCCTGCATCGCGCCCTCCACGCCGCGACGGCGCGGGCGAGCGGCGACTTTGCCAGCGTTCACGCGGTGGGTTTGCAGGACGCCGAGGAAGACTACCTCTGCCTGCTCCCGGCCGCAGGCTGCTTCCTGCTGCTCATGGCCTTCCCCTTCGACCGCGAGCTCGAGCAGCTGGGCAACCTCGGCGAGCTGCCCCCCCGGCGGCGCCGTGCTCTCCTTGCCTTCTACCACCGGATCATCCAGCGCCACTGCTACAGCCACCCGGGGCAGCGCTTCCTGTCCAAGAACGCGGCCTTCGCCAGCTGGCCGCCCTACCTCGCCGAACGCTACCCGGACGCGTCGTTTCTGCTCTGCGTGCGCCGCCCGAGCACGGCCCTCGCCTCGCAGCTCAGCGCCCTCGAGCCCGCCCGCCGCCTGTTCGGCACGGACCCCGGGGGCGACCACACGACGGCCCGCTTCCGCCGTCTCTTCGCCGCCTTCCTCGACGAGCTTGCCCGCTTCGCCGCCGCCCGGCCCGACTGCGTGAAAATCCTCGAGCAGGGGGATCTGCGCGCGGCGCCGGCCGAGGTCAGCAGGGCCATCGCGGCGTGGCTGGCCATCCCGCCGCCGCCCCTGCCGCCGGCCGAGACCGCGGGGGCCCACCGCTACGCGGCTGCCGCGTTCGGGCTGCAGCCGGACGCGGTCGATGAAGAACTCGGCGCGCCCTACGCTGCCCTGCTGGCCAGCGAGGCGCGCCTGGCGGTGGCGGCATGAGCCCAGTGCCGGAAAACCGCGCCGCAGACGCGGGTGCCCGACCCCTGCGCGTTGCCTTTTTCTCCGACGCCTTCGCGGAGCGCAACGGCACCGGTGCCTACTACCATGACCTGCTGCCGCAGCTCGTACCGGGTCTGGCAGACCTCGCCATGTTCCAGCCGAGCGACCAGCCGCCCCGCCCCCTGCTCTCCATCGCCATGCCCGGCGATCCGAACCAGCGGCTCGAGGGACCGCCCCTGCGACGCATTGGCACGCGTATGGGAGAGCTCCAGCCGGAGGTGGTGGTGGTGGTCACCCCGGGGCTCTACGGCCTCCTCGGCGCGTGGTACGCGCGCCGCCGCGGTCTGCCCCTCGTCGCTGCCTTTCACACGGATTTCGAGCGCCTGGCCCGCCTGTACTGGCCACCGCTGGCGCGCTGGCTGGTCAACCTGGTGGTCGGTACCGCCAACCGGCTGATCTGCCGTCGGGCCAGCCGGGTGCTGATCAACAACGCCGGCCTCACGGATGCGGTGCGGGCCTACGGCGCCGCCAGCGTGCAGGTGGTCGGCACGCCCCTGCCCCGGGCGTTCCTCGAGCGGCCCCGGCGGGCAATCCCGGGGCGCCTCACCCGGGTATGCTTCGCCGGCCGCCTCGCGCCCGAGAAAAACGTGGACCTCGTGATCGAAGCCGCTCGCCAGCTGCCCGATGTGGAGTTCGTCATCGGCGGCGAGGGCCCCCTGCGCGAGGCCCTGGAGGCACAGGCCGCCGGGCTCGCCAACGTCCGCTTCACCGGCTGGCTGGACCGCTCGGCGCTCATCGACCTCATCGACAGCTCGAGCCTGCTGCTCCTGCCCTCGCGCTTCGAGACCTTCGGCTCCATTGCCCTGGAGGCGATGGCCCGGGGCCGCCCGGCGCTGGTCTCGACGGCGGCAGGGATTCACGACTGGCCCTCCCTGCGCCCCGGGCTGGTCCCCTTCAGCCCCGGGGAGAGCCTTGCAGACTGCCTGCAATCGCTGCAGGCTTACGGGCCGGGCCGCTGGGAACTGCTGGAGCGCCGGTGCCGGGCCGCTGCGGCGGCGCTGAACGGCGCGACCATCGCCGAGTGGCAGGCGCTGCTGGCGGCCGTGGCCGGGAATGAACGCAGGGAGAGTGCATGAAACCGACGGCCCTTGTCTCCGTCCACGACGTGATGCCGGACACGCTGCCGGCCGTGCAGGGCTGCCTGGCGCTCCTGGCCCAGTTCGGCATCAGCCGGGCCGCCCTGCTGGTCGTCCCCGGGGCCGGCTGGGACGATGCCGGCGTGGCGGTACTCCGGGAGCTGGCCGATGCCGGCCACGAACTGGTGGCTCACGGCTGGGTGCATCACACGTCCCCCCGCTCGGCCTGGCACCGCACCCACGCGGCGCTGCTTTCGCGCAACGTCGCCGAGCACCTCGCCCTCGACCGCAGCGGCGCAATCGCCCTCACCCACCGCAGCCGTGACTGGTTCACCGGCCGCGGCCTGCCGGCGCCGCAGACCTACATCCCGCCGGCCTGGGCCCTGGGGCGGCTGCGCGGCAGTGCGCTGGAGGAACAGCCCTTCGCGATTCTCGAATCCCTGCGCGGCGTCCACCTGCGCGAGGCAGCCGGCGCCTACCGCTTCGTCTCCCTGCCCCTGGTCGGGTTCGAGGCGGATACGCGGCTGCGCGCGGAAGTGCTCGGCAAGTGGAACCGGCTGCAGCTGCGCCACGCCCGCCGTCGCGGCCGCCCCCTGCGCATCGCGGTGCACCCGCGGGACCCGGAACTCCAGCTGGGTCAGCAGCTGCGCGCCGTCCTCGGCCTGGGCTGGACACCGATCACCTACGCCTCACTCTGTCCGGTGCAAGGGACCGCCGCGCTGTGCGCCTGAGCCGCTTCGGCGAGAAGTTTGCCGGCCGCTCCGGCGTGGTCGACCTGATGACCGACCTCGGCGAGGCCCTGCGCGCCGACCCGGATCTCGTGTTCATGGGCGGGGGCAACCCGGCGCGCGTCCCCGCCGCCGAGGCCGCCTTCCGGACGGCCCTCGAGGGGCTGGTCGCGGACACCGGCGAGTGGCAGCGCCTGGCCGGCGCCTACCAGTCGCCGCAGGGTGACCCTGCCTTCCGCGAGGCGCTTGCGCGCTACCTGCAACAGCACTACGGCTGGGACCTAGGGCCCGGGCACATCGCTGTCGCCAACGGCAGCCAGTCCGCCTATTTCATCCTCTACAACCTCTTCGCCGGGCCCATGCCCGATGGCAGCCAGCGCCGCATCCACCTGCCCCTGGTGCCCGAGTACATCGGCTACGCCGATGCGGGCCTCGCCCCGGACTTCTTTTCCGCCACCCCGCCGGCCATCGAGCAGCTGCCGGACCGGCAGTTCCGCTACCACGTCGATTTCGACCAGCTGGTCGTCGACGACGGCGTCGGCGCGCTCTGCGTCTCCCGGCCCACCAACCCCACGGGGAACGTGCTCGGCGCCGACGAACTGGCCCGGCTCGGGGCGCTCGCGCGGGACGCCGGCATCCCGCTGATCGTCGACGGCGCCTACGGCGAACCCTTTCCGGGTATCACCTTCACCGAGGCGGCGCCCCACTGGGACGAGCACACCGTGCTGACCCTGAGCCTTTCCAAGCTGGGGCTACCGGGTGTGCGCACGGGCATCGTGATCGCCGCGGAGCCGCTCATCCAGGCCTTCGCCAGCGCCAGCACGATCATCAGCCTGGCCGCCGGCAACCTGGGGCCCGTGCTGGCAACCGGGCTCCTCGAGGACGGCACCCTGGACCGGCTCGGCAGCGACGTGCTGCGGCCCTTCTACCGGGCCCGCTGCGAGGAGACCCTCGCCGGCCTGCACCGCGAACTCGCGGGCCTGCCCTGGCGAGTGCACCGCCCGGACGGGGCCTTCTTCCTCTGGCTCTGGTTCGACGACCTGCCGGTGCCCTCGAGCGAACTCTACCGCCGCCTCAAGGCCCGCGGCCTCCTCGCCATCCCCGGCGAGCGCTTTTTCATCGGTCTCGACCCCGCCTGGGACCACGCGCGCCAGTGCCTGCGTCTCTCCTACGCCCAGGACCCGGCGGCGGTCGCCCGCGGCCTGCGCCTGCTCGGGGACGAGCTCCGGGGCCTCTACGACAGCGGCGGGCGCTAGTTTTTGGCCCCCGGGCCGCTTATAATCCCTTTTCTTTTCAATCTCTTACCCCCACTTCCGAAAGGACGCAGCAAAGGACGCAGCGAAGATGCAGGAGTCAGCCGTGGAACGCGAGTCAATGGAATTCGACGTGGTCATCGTGGGCGCAGGCCCGGCCGGGCTGTCCGCGGCCTGCCGCATCATGCAGCTCGCCCAGGCCCAGGAGCACGAGGTCACCGTCTGCGTGGTCGAGAAGGGCTCGGAAGTCGGGGCACACATCCTCTCCGGCGCCGTCCTCGAACCCCGGGCTCTCGCCGAGCTGTTCCCCGACTGGCAGTCCATGGACGCCCCGATCCAGACGCAGGTGACGGAAGACAACTTCTTTTTCTACACCAGCGAAAAAGGCGCCGTGAAGCTGCCGAACTTCGCGATCCCGAAGCCCACCCACAACGAAGGCAACTACATCGTCTCCATGGGCAATGTCTGCCGCTGGCTCGCCCAGCAGGCGGAAAACCTCGGCGTGGAGGTCTACCCGGGCTTCGCCGCCGCCGAGGTGCTCTACCATGACGACGGCCGCGTGAAAGGCATCGCCACCGGCGACATGGGCATCAGCGCCGACGGCGAGAAGAAAGACAGCTACATGCCGGGCATGGAACTCCACGCCCGCTACACGCTGTTCTGCGAGGGTTGCCGCGGGCACCTCGGCAAGCAGCTCATGGAGCGCTTCGACCTCAATGCCGGCCGCGATCCGCAGCACTACGGCATCGGTATCAAGGAGATCTGGGAGATCCCGGCCGAGCAGCACCAGGAAGGGCTCGTGGTGCACGGCCTCGGCTGGCCGCTCAAGGAAAGCGGCTCCTCCGGCGGCGCCTTCATGTACCACGCCGAGAACAACCAGGTGTACCTGGGCTTCATCACGGACCTCAACTACCAGAATCCGCACGTGTCGCCCTATGACGAGTTCCAGCGCTGGAAGCATCACCCGGAGACTCTCAAGTACCTGCAGGGCGGGTCCCGCCTGAGCTACGGCGCCCGTGCCATCACCAAGGGCGGCCTGAACTCCCTGCCGCGCATGCACTTCCCCGGCGGCCTGCTCCTCGGCTGCGATGCCGGCACGCTGAACGCGGTGAAGATCAAGGGCAACCACACGGCCATGAAGAGCGGCCTGGTCGCCGCCGAGGCGGTGGTGGAGGGCCTGCTCCAGGGCGACGACGCACCGGCAGAACTGACCAGCTTCGAAACGAAGTTCAAGGCATCCTGGGCCTACGACGAGCTCTACCGCACGCGTAACTTCTCCGGCTTCATGCACAAGTTCGGCTTCCTGCTCGGTTCCGGCATGGTCTGGCTGGACCAGAACATCTTCGGTGGCAAGCTGCCCTTCACGCTGAACGACTCGAAGCCGGACCACGCTGCGATGAAGCCGGCCGACCAGTGCCCGAAGATCGAATACCCGAAGCCGGACAACGTCATCAGCTTCGACAAGCTGTCGTCAGTCTTCCTCTCCAACACCAATCACGAGGAGGATCAGCCCTGCCACCTGACGCTGAAGGACCCCGAGGTCCCCATCGGCACCAACCTGCCCCTCTACGACGAGCCGGCGCAGCGCTACTGCCCGGCCGGCGTCTACGAGGTGGTGGAAGAGGCCGACGGCAGCAAGCGCTTCCAGATCAACGCGCAGAACTGCGTGCACTGCAAGACCTGCGACATCAAGGATCCATCACAGAACATCGTCTGGGTGACGCCCGAGGGCTTCGGCGGGCCGAACTACCCGAACATGTAGCCGGGACGGCCCCGCCTGTGCGGGGCCTCAGGCAAGGGGGAACCGCTGGCCGGCACTATAAACGACTGCCGCTCCGTCCTCGTCTACCGCGAGGTCCACGAGCCTCGGCCAGGCCTTGCGGCTGAACAGGGCCGTGAGGCCCCGTTCCAGGCGCACCACGGCCGCCCCGGCCGCCTGAGGCTCCGTAAACAGCGGGTGCCCGGCGTCGATAGGCACCTGGCGGCCCGTATTGCAGGTGGCGAGCAGCGTCACCTGCCCGCCCTCTTCTACCGCCTCGACATCCTCCACGACCAGCGGGTGCAGCTCCACGGTGATCCGCCATTTCTCGACCGGTGTCACCAGGTAGTAGGCGCCGTCGTCTTCCCGGCGAAGGATGCTGGCAAACAGCCGTACGAGGGCCTCCCGGCGGATCGGCTCTCCCTCATGAAGCCAGCTGCCGTCGGCGAGGATGCGGATATCGATCTCACCGGAAAGGGGCGGATCCCACTGCTCCACGGGCGGGCCGCCGGGCGCGCGGCGCGCGGCCTCGAGCTGCCGCGAGAGAGTGTCGAGGCTGTCGGTCATGCTCCAGTCTCCAGCGTGGGGGGCGGGCCGGGCCGTCCGGCCACGGGGGAAGAGTTCACGTGCTCGCCGGCCTGAAGGGCGCCCTGGTCGCCTTCCTGGGCCACAAGCGCCCGCTGCCGGCCTTCCCGCTCAGTGATTTTGAGCGCTTGCGGGCGGAAATCCAACCGGGGGACGTGATCCTCATCGAGGGGCGCAGCCGCGTCAGCGACGTCATCGGATGGGTCACCCAGAGCCCTTGGACCCACGCGGCGCTCTACCTCGGGCCGGCGGGGAACCTCGCCGAAGCGCCGGAACTCGCCACGCAGCTGGCCACGACGCCCGAAGAACCCCTCATCGTCGAGAGCGAGCTCGGCCTTGGCACGGTACTCCGGCCCCTCTCCGTCTACCGGGGCGAGCACCTGCGCGTGTGCCGGCCCCGGGGGCTCGGGCCGGAGGCCCGGCGCAAGGTGCTCCGCTACGCCCTTGGCCGCCTCGGCACGCCCTACGACGTGCGCCAGATCTTCGACCTGCTGCGCTTTCTCTTCCCCTGGTTCATCATGCCGCGGCGCTGGCGCTCGACCCTCTTCCAGGCCGGCGCGGGGCCCGGGACGCACACGGTCTGCTCCACGATGATCGCCGAGGCCTTCGCCAGTGCCGGGCACCCGATCCTGCCGCTGGTAAAGCGCGTGGAGGACGGCCGCCTGGTGCTCTACCGGCGCAATCCGAAGCTCTGCGTCCCGGCAGACTTCGACTACTCACCCTACTTCTCGATCGTGAAATACCCGGTGCTGGATCTGCGCAGCTGGGATCGCGAAGAGCTTGCGGAGGGGACAGCAGCGGCCGCCCTCGATGCCGAGGAGCAGGGCCTCTACCTGCCTGAGCCTTTGCGTAGCGTGGCGGCGGCGAAGCCGCCGCCGGAGGATCAGTAGACTTCGATCTCGGCCCCGGCACGCAGGGCATTCTCGAAGGCACCGATGAGGATGCTGCCGTATTCACCGGCGATACTGCGGCGAAGCAGCGCCTCGCGCTGCGCGGGCAGGGTCTCGAGGCTGCCAGGCGTCACACGGGTCAACTCCACCAGGTAGATGTCACCCGCCGGGGCGCCGACCAGTTCGCGCACGGGCGCGTCACCGTCAGGGGCCGGCAGCGTGAAGGCACGCCGGCCGACCGGGCCCGGCAGCGCATTCGCCGCTCGGGTCGCGCCCAGTTCCACCTGCCACTCGTAATCGCCGGCATTCGCCAGACCATCCAGTGTTTCGCCGGCGGCCAGCGCAGCGAGCAGCCGCTCGCCCTCTGCCCGCGCGGCGGCCCGGGCACGCTCGGCGGCAATCCGGGCGGCAATCTGGTCGCGGACGGCTTCCAGCGGTTGCCGCTCGGGCAGGTGATGGGTATCCGCATGGACGACCACGAAGCGTTCCGGCGACAGCTCCAGCACCGGGCTGTTGTGCTTTTCAACGAGGACCTCTTCGGAGAAGAGCGCGCTCTGCACGCGCGGGTCCGCGAAGAGACCGTCCCCCGCGCCGCGGGCGACGCCGCTCGCGGTCTCAACACTGAGGCCGAGTTCGCTGGCCGGAGCCGTAAGGTCTTCGGCGTTGAAGGCGAGGTCCCGGAGCTCCTCGACCACCCGCAGCAGCTCGTCGCGGGCAGCGCCCTCGCGCAGGCGCTGGGCCAGCTGGCCGCGGACTTCATCGAAGGTCACGGCCTTGCCCTCGCGGCGGTCGAGGACCTTGATGATGTGCAGGCCGGCGTCCGTTTCGACCGGCGCCGACACCTCACCCACCGCGAGCTCGGTGATGGCCCGTTCCATGGCCGCCGGGAAGGTATCGCCGGCCGTGTAACCGAGCTCGCCGCCCGCCGATGCCGAACCGATATCGTCGGAGAGGCGGCCGGCGACGGCTGCGAAGTCCTCACCGTCAGCAACGGCTGCCTCGGCTTCGGCGACACGTGCCGCGTAGGCCTCGTCGCTCTCGCCCTCTTCCTGGATGAGCAGGATATGGGCCACCCGGGCCTCGGTGGGCACCTCGAAGGTGTCGCGGGTCAGCTCGAACTCCTCGCGGAGGGCCTCCTCGCTCACGGGCTCCTCGAAGTCCGCCAGGGTGAGCTCGAGGTAGCTGACGTCGACGTTTTCCGGTGTCATGAAGGTATCGGGGTTGTCCTCGTACCAGGCGGCGATGGCGGACTCCTCGACGGTACCGCTGTCATCGAAGCGGTCGACGGGAATCGCGAGATAACGCAGGTCCCGCTTCTCGCCGGCAATGCGCGCCTGCACGGCAAGCTCGGCAGGTGTGGCGAAATCGCTCGCGGCGAGACCGACGCGGAGCTGGTTCGTGACCAGGTCCTCGCGCAGGCTTTCCTTGAACAGTGCCGGGGTGAAGCCGGCCGTGGCCAGCACGCTGCGGAAAAGATCCTGGTCGAACTGCCCGCCGACCTGGAACTGCTCCATGCTGCCGACGATGACACCGATGGTCTGCTCCGATGTCGTCAGCCCGAGTTCTCCGGCAGCCTGCACCAGGAGTTCGCGCTGGATCAGCGTCTCGATGGCCTGTGCCGTGAGCCGGTCCTCATCGAGGAGCGCCGGGTCGGCATTGTCGCCGAGCATGGACAGCAGCTGACGGCGCTGCAGGTTGACGGTCTGCTGCACCTCGTAGGGCGTGATCGCCTCGCCGTTCACCTCGGCGACCCCGCTGTTGCCACCACCCAGGAGGATCGACTCGATGCCGAAGAGAGCGAAGGACACAACGATAAGGCCGATGATGATCTTGGCCAGCGTACCCTGGATGTTGGAGCGGATGTTCTGGAGCATGAGTGGTTGCGGTCGCGTTAGTCAGTCGTTGAGTCGGAAAGGACGGGGGGAGATACAAAAAGAGCGCACCCGGTGAGTGCGCTCCCTGCGCCGGGGCCGACAGCCTGGCCCCGGTACCGGCGGCAGTTCGCGATCAGCTGTTGACCGCGTCCTTGAGCGCTTTGCCGGCCTTGAAGCCCGGCACGTTGGAAGGCGCGATCTGGATCGTCGCGCCCGTTTGCGGGTTGCGGCCCTCGCGACCGGCCCGGTGCTTGACCGTGAAGGTACCGAAGCCGACCAGGGAAACCTGATCGCCTTTCTTCAGGGCCTTGGTGATGTTGTCGATGACGGCGTCGAGCGCACGACCCGCGTCGGACTTGTTGATGTCGGCGTCGGCCGCGATTGCGTCGATGAGTTCGGATTTGTTCACTGTAATCCCCTTTGGTAATGGACGCCGTGCCGGCGTGTTGAGCGTTGTTTTATCAGGCTTCGAAAGGCCCGCGCAGGAAGGACGGCAGGTTATACCACGGTCCGCTGCGCGGTCAACTTGGCCGCGTCGACGGCCGCCTCTCCCACCGGGTCAATGGGTGTTCATGCGCGCCTCGTCGCCCTCCTCACCCTCGCTGGCGGCAGGCTGCCGGGTCGGCGCAGGCGCGAGGTAATCATCGTCGTTCAGCGGCTCCGGCGTCTTCTCCAGGGCGATGGCCAGGACCTCGTCGATCCACTTCACGGCGACAATCTCGAGGTCTTCCTTGATCTTGTCGGGCACTTCCTTCAGGTCGCGCTCGTTCTCCCGGGGAATGATCACCGTCTTGATACCGCCCCGGCGGGCCGCCAGCAGTTTCTCCTTGAGCCCGCCGATCGGCAGCACCTCGCCGCGCAGGGTGATCTCGCCGGTCATGGCGACATCGGCCCGCACGGGAATCTGCGTGGCCACGGAGACCAGCGCCGTGCACATGGCGATGCCCGCACTGGGGCCGTCCTTCGGCGTGGCGCCCTCGGGCACGTGGATGTGCAGGTCGTGGGCGTCGTGGTAGCGCGCCGGGATGCCGAGCACCTGCGAGCGGCTGCGCACCACGGTGCTCGCCGCCTGGATGGACTCCTGCATGACGTCGCCGAGGGAGCCGGTCTTCACGTAGCGCCCCTTACCGGCGACCGCCGCCGCCTCGATGGTCAGCAGCTCGCCGCCCACGGACGTCCAGGCGAGGCCCGTGACCTGGCCGATCTTGTTCTCTTCCTCGGCCACGCCGTAGTTGAACTTGCGCACGCCGAGCAGGTCCTCGAGGCCATCGGGGCCGACTTCGGTGCCCGACTCCGCCTCGCCGAGGGCGATCTTCTTCACCATCTTGCGGCAGACCTTGGCGATTTCCCGTTCCAGCGCCCGCACGCCCGCTTCGCGCGTGTAGTAGCGGATGATGTCGATGATCGCTGCTTCACTCAGGGTGATCTCGCCCTTCTTCAGGCCGTTGACCTTCACCTGCTTGGGCAGCAGGTAGCGCAGGGCGATGTTGAGCTTCTCGTCCTCGGTGTAGCCGGGGATGCGGATCACTTCCATGCGGTCCAGCAGCGGCGTCGGGATGTTCATGGTGTTCGAGGTGCACACGAACATCACGTCGGACAGGTCGTAGTCCACCTCCAGGTAGTGATCGTTGAACGCGTGGTTCTGCTCCGGGTCGAGCACCTCGAGCATCGCCGAGGCCGGATCGCCGCGGTGGTCCATGCCCATCTTGTCGATCTCGTCGAGGAGGAACAGCGGGTTGCGCACGCCGGCCTTGGCCATTTTCTGCAGCAGCTTGCCCGGCATGGAACCGATGTAGGTGCGGCGGTGGCCGCGGATCTCCGCCTCGTCGCGAACGCCGCCGAGGGCCATGCGCACGAACTTGCGGTTCGTGGCCCGGGCCAGGGACTCGCCGAGGGAGGTCTTGCCCACGCCGGGCGGGCCCACCAGGCAGAGCACGGGGCCCTTGATCTTGCGCACGCGCTTCTGCACCGCGAGGTACTCGACGATGCGCTCCTTGACCTCCTCGAGGCCGTAGTGATCGGCATCGAGGATCTCCTGCGCGCGCTTGAGGTCGTGCTTGACGCGGCTGCGCTTCGACCAGGGCACGCTGACCATCCAGTCGAGGTAGCTGCGCACTACCGAGGCCTCGGCGGACATCGGCGACATCATCTTCAGCTTGGACAGTTCGCCCAGGGCCTTCTCGCGCGCCTCGTCGGGCATGCGCGCCTCGTTGATCTTCGCCTCGAGCTCCTCGGCTTCGTTCGGCGCGTCGTCCATCTCCCCGAGCTCTTTCTGGATCGCCTTCATCTGCTCGTTGAGGTAGTACTCGCGCTGGCTCTTCTCCATCTGCTTCTTGACGCGGCCGCGGATGCGCTTCTCGACCTGGAACAGGTCGATCTCCGCCTCCATGAGCCCCATCAGGTGCTCCAGGCGCGGCTTCACGTCGGCGATCTCGAGAATGCGCTGCTTCTCCTCGAGGTCCACGCCCATGTGCGCGGCGATGGTGTCCGCCAGCCGGCCAGGCTCGTCGATGCCGGACAGGGAGGTCAGCACCTCCGCCGGCACCTTCTTGCTCAGGTTCACGTACTTCTCGAACTGGCTGGAAGTGGACCGCACCAGCCCCTCGGCCTCGCTCTCGTCCGGCTCGGCGCCCTCGATCTCGCGCACGTCGGCCACGGCGTAGGCACCCTCGTCGTCCACGGACTCGACCGCGGCCCGATACAGCCCTTCCACCAGCACCTTGATGGTGCCGTCGGGGAGCTTCAGCAGCTGGAGGATGTTGGAAACGGTGCCGACCTGGTAGATGTCGTCGGCGCCGGGATTGTCTTCGGCGGCGTTGCGCTGGGCGACCAGCAGCACCTGCTTGTCGCCGTTCATGGCGGTTTCGAGCGCGTCGATGGATTTCTGCCGGCCCACGAACAGCGGCAGTACCATGTGCGGGTACACCACGACGTCGCGCAGGGGAAGCAGGGGTAGCTGCAAGGCGTTTACATCGCCCATAGGTTTCTCCGGGTCAGTCACCTGTAGTGATCAGTGTTGGGGCGCGGGGGCCACTTTACAAGCCCGACGGGCCCCGGCACCTGCTGCGGCAATGCCGGTGACCCGGCCCCGGGAACGGCCAGGTGCGGCCGGAGGACCGTCAGTCCTCCGGCGACGCGGCGCGGGCGGGCTCGCTGTTCTGGTAGACCAGCAGCGGCTCGGAGTCGCCTCGGATGACGGACTCGTCGATCACGACCTTGGCCACGTCGTCCCGGGACGGGATGTTGTACATGGAGTCGAGCAGCACGCTCTCGAGGATGGAGCGCAGGCCGCGGGCGCCGGTCTTGCGCTCCATGGCCTTCTCGGCGACGGCGCGCAGGCCGTCCTCGCGGAAGTCGACCTCAACCCCCTCCATCTCGAACAGCTTGGCGTACTGCTTGGTCAGCGAGTTCTTCGGCTCGGTGAGGATCTTGACCAGCGCGGCCACGTCCAGCTCCTCGAGCGTCGCGATCACCGGCAGGCGGCCGACGAACTCAGGGATGAGACCGTACTGCACGAGGTCTTCGGGCTCGAGCTCGAACAGCAGCTCGCCGACGTTGCGGTTCTCGTCCTTGCTCTTGACCTCGGCGGAGAAGCCGATGCCTCCCTTCTCGGAGCGGTTGCGGATCACCTTGTCGAGACCGGCGAAGGCGCCGCCGCAGATGAACAGGATATTCGAGGTGTCGACCTGCAGGAACTCCTGCTGCGGGTGCTTGCGGCCGCCCTGGGGCGGCACGGAGGCCACGGTACCCTCGATGAGCTTGAGCAGCGCCTGCTGCACGCCCTCCCCGGACACGTCGCGGGTGATCGAGGGGTTGTCGGACTTGCGCGAGATCTTGTCGATCTCGTCGATGTAGACGATGCCCACCTGGGCCTTCTCCACATCGTAGTCACACTTCTGCAGGAGCTTCTGGATGATGTTCTCGACATCCTCACCCACGTAGCCGGCCTCGGTGAGCGTGGTGGCATCGGCGATGGTGAAGGGCACGTCGAGCAGCCGCGCCAGCGTCTCGGCCAGCAGCGTCTTGCCGGAGCCCGTGGGGCCGACGAGGAGGATGTTGCTCTTGCTGAGCTCGACGTCCTCGCCGCGGCCGCTGCTGCCGTAGCGCAGGCGCTTGTAGTGGTTGTACACGGCGACCGAGAGCACCTTCTTGGCGCGCTGCTGACCGATCACGTACTCGTCGAGGATGTCGTTGATCTCGCGCGGGGACGGCAACCGGTCCTGCTTGTCATCGCCGCCGGCTTCCTGGACCTCCTCGCGGATGATGTCGTTGCACAGGTCCACACATTCGTCGCAGATGAACACGGAGGGGCCCGCAATGAGCTTGCGTACCTCGTGCTGGCTCTTGCCGCAGAAGGAACAGTACAGGAGCTTGCCGCTGTCGTCTCCGCTACCGGAGGATTCCTTACTCATCTAACCGCCTGTGTATCAGCCTGCTTGCCAACGGCCCCGGGCCGCCTCGATCACGGCTCGGGCCGCGTCATTCCACGATGCTCTAGCTATAGCCCAAGGGTGAGGTTTTTTCGGCGCCTTTGCAAGTCGCCGGCCCCTGTGGCCCGGGCCTTCAGACCCCTGCGGGGGCGCTGCCGCGGGCGCTCACGACGGCGTCGACCAGGCCGTACTCGCAGCTCTGGGCCGCATCCATGAAGCGGTCCCGCTCCGTATCGCGCTCGATCACCTCGATGGGCTGGCCCGTGTGCTCCGCCATGAGGCGGTTCAGGCGCTCGCGGATGATCAGGATCTCGCGCGCGTGGATGTCGATGTCCGTGGCCTGGCCCTGGGCCCCGCCGCTGGGCT